>JBFGBS010000027.1:0-11312 GCA_041567475.1 Arthrobacter sp. | reverse complement strand
CGGCCAGCACCACCACGGTCCGCGCCAGGTCCGGATCCGTCCGCAGGGTCAGGAGCCCGGCCGCCCCCAGCCCCACCAGAGCCAACGAAAACAGCGCCCCGATGGCCAGACCGACGAGCTGGCGCGGGCTGCGCCGGACACTGTTGCGCAGCAGGGTGACTTTGAGCCTTAGAAGGTGCGCAACCATTCCAGACCTTCGGTGTGGCCGCGTCCGCCGACGAGCTGGACGAAGCGCTCTTCCAGGGAGGTCCCGGACCGTACCTCGTCCACGGTGCCGGCGGCGAGCACCCGGCCGGCGGCAACGACGGCGACGTGGTCGCACATCCGCTGGACCATGTCCATGGCGTGACTGGACACGATCACGGTGCCGCCGGCTGCCACGAAGCGGCTCAGGATGGCGTGGATATTGGCCGCGGACACCGGGTCCACCGATTCGAAGGGCTCATCGAGCACCAGCAGGCGCGGCGCATGGATCAGTGCCGAGGCAAGGGCGATCTTTTTGGTCATGCCCGCGGAGTAGTCCACCACCAGGGTCCCGGCATCCGCGCTCAGGTCCAGGGCTGCGAGCAGCTCGTTGACCCGCCCCGCCACGACGTCCTTGTCCATGCCGCGCAGCAGTCCGGCGTAGCTGACGAGTTGTTCGCCGCTGAGGCGGTCGAAGAGCCGGACTCCGTCGGCGAGGACTCCCATCAGTTTCTTGGCGGCCAGCGGACGCTGCCAGACATCGACCCCGTGCACCAAGGCCGTGCCGTATTCGGGCCGGAGCAGGCCCGTCGCCATCGACAGCGTGGTGGTCTTGCCGGCGCCGTTGGGCCCTACCACGCCATAGAAGGAGCCGGCAGGAACCTCCAGGCTGATGCCGTCGACAGCGATTTTTTCGCCGAACCGCTTGGCCAGGCCACGCAGCGAGAGGGCCGGAACCGGCCCCGGGATCCGGGGCTCCGGGACGGGCGGAACCTGCCGCTGACACGTCATGTGGTCAGGTTAGCCGCCGCATCCCGCCGGCAGCAGAGTACCCGCTACGGTCCTTCCCGGCCGCCCCTACCTGTTCTCCACGGTCACGGGCGGCGGGCGCCGGCAGGCAGCGGCGCTAGAACACGTGCCGCGGCGCCGCACGCTCGTACTGGGGCGGCCAGGCCAAATCGGCCCCGAGCTCGTAGGCCGCACGCAGCCACCAGTGCGGGTCGCGCAGGGCAGCCCGGGCGATGAACACCCCGTCCGCCTGACCGGTGGCCACGGCGTGTTCGGCCTGGCCGGCTGAGGTGAGGAGACCGACCGCACCGGTCCGGATGCCGGTTTCGCGGCGGATCCGTGCGGCAAACCCGGTCTGGTATCCGGGGCCGGCCGGAATTTTCTGGTGCGCCACGGCCCCGCCGCTTGAGACGTCGACGAGGTCCACGCCGCGCGCCGCGGCCGCGCGCGCCAGCCGGACCGACGTGGCGGCGTCGATCCCGCCCTCGGCCCAGTCAGAGGCTGAGATCCGCAGGAGCAGCGGCATGGAATCGGGGATGACGTCCCGGACCGCGTCCACGACGGCGAGCATCAGGCGGTTCCGGCCGGCCTCGTCGCCGCCCCAGCCGTCCGTCCGGTCGTTGACCAGCGGGCTTTGGAACTGATGCAGGAGGTATCCGTGGGCGCCGTGGATTTCGACGGTATCGAAACCGGCGTCGACGGCCCGGACCGCGGCGGCGGCGAAGTCGGCGATCACGCCGTCGATCTGCTCCGTGCTCAGAGCCGAGGGTGCGGCGAAGCCGTCAAAGGCACCGGTGCCGGGGCCGACGGTCTGCCAGCCGCCCTCGGCGGCCGGAACACTGCCCTGCTGCCCGGAAAACGGCCAGTAGGTCGAGGCTTTGCGGCCGGCGTGCGCCAGTTGGATGCCGATCTTCGCGCCGGCTGTGCCGTGGCGGTGGACGAAGGCGATGATCCGCTCCCAGCCCGCGGCCTGGTCCTCGTTGTAGAGTCCGGCGTCGCGGGGGCTGATCCGGCCGGCTGCGTTGACGGCGGCTGCCTCGGTCAGGATCAGGGCCGCTCCGCCGGCGGCGAAAGAGCCCAGGTGCATCAGATGCCAGTCGGTCGGGACCCCTTCGCCGGTTTCCGGCGCGCAGCTGTACTGGCACATCGGCGATACCCAGCCACGGTGTTCCAGCCGCAGTGACCGGAGCTCCAATGGCGTGAACAACGCCGATGTCATTAAAACAGTACCCGTGCCAGCTGCTGCCGTGCTTTGGCAACCCGCTCGTCGGCCACGCCCACAACCTCGAAGAGTTCCAGCAACCTGATCCGGGCGGTCTCCCGTTCGGGTCCGAAGTTCCGGCCGATGAAGGCGACGATCCGGCCCAGCCCGTCCTCGATATGGCCCCCGGCGACGTCGAGATCGGCCACCCCCAGTTGGGCCTCGAGGTTGTCCGGTTCCTGGGCGGCACGCTCCCGGAGCGCCTCGGCATCGGGGCCGGAGAGCGGCTGCAGCCGACCCATTAGTTCGACCTGGACCAGGCCGGCCCGTGCTTCGGCATCGGCCGGCATCTCCAGGAGCGCCTGCCGGAACGCTGCGGCTGCGGCGTCATAGTCGCCGGCCTCAATGGCGTCGAACGCGGCCTGGTGCAGCGGCGGCAGCGGCTCGGGCTCCGGCTCGGCCGAGGCCGGACCGCCGGCGCCGATCCGCCCGGTGACGCCGTTTGCGGCCGCGACCTTGAGCAGTTCATCGAACAGGCTGCGTACCTGCGGCTCGTCGGCACCGCCCTGGAAGAGGGGCACGGGCTGGCCCTTGACGAGGGCCACCGCTGTGGGCACGGCCTCGACCTGGAAGGCCTGCGCGAGCTGCGGGAAGATCTCGATATCCGCCGCGCCAAGGACCATCCGGCCGTCGTAGCTCTCCACGATCCGTTCCAGGACATCGAGCACCTGGCCGGAGCCGGGCGAATACGCCGCCCACAGGGCGATCACTACGGGCACCTGGGCGGACAGCTCGACGAGTTCCTGGAAGTTCGCTTCGGTCACGTCGACGCGGAGCGGCCGTCCGTGCTGCCCGGACGCGCCGTCGGCCGGACGCTCCGGCGTTCCCGGGCCGGCGGCCGGCGGTCCGGCAGGCGCCGCCGGGCGCTTCAACGAGGAAAGGTCGACGGCGCCCCGCAGATTGAGCGGATTGGCGGCAGCTGGCGGGACCGGACGGGAAGCTGGCGAAGTCATGACTCCACTCTAACCACTCCGGCACCCGCCGTGGCCACCGCGGCATCCGTGCCGGTTACTTGAAGCTGGCCCCCACCAGGCCCCGGGTGGCAGCGATGAGCCGCATCGGATCCGCTGACCCGGCAGGCGGGACATACACGGCGGCCACCTCGGCGAAGTTCAGGACCATGCCCGTGCTGGTTTCCTTGCCGCCGGCCAGTGCGGCCGCGTCGTCGCCGATGGTCAGCTTGTCGCCTTCGGCCTTGGGGGTTCCTTCGAAGGTGAAGTCCAGCCGGCCAAGCACCAGGGCACCGCCGTCGGCCGTGCGGAACACCACCGTGCTGGCGGGGTCGACCTTGTGCGTGAAGGAGAAGTTACCGTTCACCCCGGTCGCCACGACGTCGGCCTGGTAGGCGAGGGTGTCGGCGATGTACGGGGACGATTCGCCTTCCACAAGCTTGTCCTTGAAGGATGAGTCGGCCGAGCTCAGGCGGTCGGCCAGTCCCGCGAGGGCTTCCTCGCCGCTGTAGAGCAGCCCCGACTTGTCCTCCGGTGCCAGCGAGTCCGTGCCGCCGCGCGGGATCGCGGGGAACGTTGCGCCCGGCTGCAGCGGTGTGCTGCTGACGAGCTTGTAGTTGTCCCGGGCCGAGGCCTGGGTGAGGGTCAGCAACTGCGGAACAACGTTGCCTTCGCCCTGCGTCACGGCCAGGACGGTCCGCGGCCAGCTGCGGTCATCGGTCACAACGGTGGTCAGCAGTTTGGTCGCCCGGACGGGCATCCGTGCCTCGTAGGCGCCGACCTCGGAGCGGATCTTGTAGTTCTGGGTCCGGATCTGCATCTCGGAGTGGGTCACCCGCGGTTCGAGCTTGCTGGCATCCTTGGCCGCGTCCCCGGCGTCAACCGCACCGGCGACCTGTTCCAGGATGCGACGGAACTGGGAATCAAGGAGCACCGGAACGCCGGCGGCTTCCTCGCCGGCGGCGGATGCCTCCGGGGACGATGATGTGCCGGGTGCCGGCGTCTGGCTGGCGTGCGCCACGGTCCCGGTGCCGGCGACAGCGACAGCCGTCAGCAAGGCGACGGCCAGGCCGGGGCGCCGCGCCTGCACTGCAACGCGGCGCTGCTGGCCGGAGCCGTCGTCCGAACCGGCGGACAAGCCTTCCGCCGCTGGCGCTGCTGGGCCCCGGCCCGCCGCCCTGGTGCCGCGCCGGCCGCTGCCCGTGCCACCGGAGCGGGGCTTGAGGAACAGCAGCCCGCCGCTGGCCATCAGCAGGACGCCGAGGACCATGAACGGCACGGCCCACGGCGTGGACGTGTCATTGGGGAAGGTCATAGAGATCGTTGCCGGTGCAGGCTTGGTCCCGTCCGCCGCGAGCAGGAGCGACCATTCCCCGTCGGCAGGCGGGGTCCAGGTGTAGCTGAGTTCCCCGCTGGCGTTCTCGCTCGTGACCCAAAGGTCCGAGCCCGCCGGAGACGGTGCGGTTGCCTCGCCGTCCGTGTGGGCCACTTCGAGCGCCGCGGCGTCCATGGACAGGCCGGTGACGGTGTTGTGGGCGGTCGGGCCGACCCAGGCGGCCACATCGTCAGGCCGGCCGGCCGCGAGCAGGAAACTGCCCTCGCCCTTGATGTTGATTTCCACCGGGCCGCCGTGCGCCGTGCGCAGCTTCTCGTCGAAAACGGTCAACGGCGCGGCCTTGGCGTCCACCGGAGCCGTCGCCGTCACGCTCTCGGCGGGGGCCCAGAAAGTCTTCTGGCCAATCCCGGCCAGCAGGGTCAGGAGGCCGAGCAGCACAAGTGCCGCGGCAGTCTTGAAACGCAAAATATAACCCATCATCAGCGGACATTTTGCTTCAATAGTAGCCGTTTTGTTACCCGCAGGTCAGATCGGGCCGCAGTCCGGCGGCCGTCCCGCCGCTGCTGGCGGGCAACGCCCCGCCTGCTGGCAAGCCTGCTGATAGTCTTTGCGGTGATCATCACATCCGGGACGCCCGCTTGGCGCCGCACTGACCTAAGGGCTTCTACGCAGTGACTGAACACACGGATGCGTCCAATCCGGAACAGGACGGTGCCCGGGCATCCGGCGTGCAGGAGACCGGCGTGCAGGAAACCGGCGAACCGGCCAAGGCGCCGGCGGCGGCAGCGTCCGGCGGGCAGGAACCCGACGGGCAGGACCCGGACGCGCAGCAAGGCGTCGATCCGGCCGAGATTTCGCTGCCCCGGGCAGCGACCGCCGGTGTGCTCATGTCAATGGTCCGGCGGGTACTCGGTCCCCTTCCCGGCCCGCAGCCGCGGCTGCGCTTTGAGATGCCCCCGGTGCAGGAGCTTGAGACTGAGGGTAACGGTACCCACCCCGCCGGTCCCGGCACGCGGACGACTGCGCAGAATCCGCTCTACATGGGGTTCATGGGGACGGTCGGCGTCGGCGCGGCGCTGGGGGTCTACTGGATCGGATCCAACACCACCCAACTGCTGCTGTGGATCGTCACCGCGCTTTTCATCGCTTTGGGCCTTGACCCCGTGGTGCGATGGCTGGAACGCAGAAACGTGCCCCGGGCGGCCGGGGTCCTGATCTCCCTCTCGTCGCTGACCTTGGCAGTCGTCGGGTTCTTCTCCACGCTCATTCCCACGATCGTCGAGCAGGTGACCGAGATCGTCACGGAGGCGCCGCGCTGGATCCAGGACTTCATCGATTCGGATTTCTTCCGGTCCGTTGACAGCCAGTTCGGCGTCCGTGACCGCATCCAGCAGGAACTGGAGAAATTCGTCAGCGACCCCCAGGCCATGGGAGGCATCTTCGGCGGCGTCGTGGGATTCGGCACCACGGTGGCGAACGGACTGTTCGGGGCATTGATCGTGCTCGTGCTCAGCCTCTACTTCCTCGCGGCGCTCCCTGCCATGAAGAAATGGGGCTACCGGCTGGCGCCCCGCTCCCGCCGTGCACGGGTCGAGGCCCTGGCCGAGGAGATCACGGGATCGGTGGGCAACTACGTCATCGGCCAGGCCGTTGTCGCCCTCCTGAACGCGGCCTTCGCGTTCATCGTGATGTCGATCGTGGGAGTTCCCTTTGCCGTGCTGCTGGCCTTCCTCGTGGCGCTCCTGGCATTCATCCCGCTCGTCGGCGGATTGATCGCCGGAATCCTCGTGACCGTGATTGCGCTGACCGCCGGCTGGCAGACGGCCGTCGCCTACGCGGCCTTCTATTTCGCTTACCTGCAGTTCGAGGCCTACTTCGTCTCGCCCCGCATCATGCAGAAAGCCGTCGCGGTGCCCGGTGCCGTCGCCGTCATCTCCGTCATCGCCGGCGGCAGCCTCCTCGGCGTGCTCGGAGCGCTGATCGCCATTCCGACCGCCGCCGCGATCCTGCTGCTGCTCAAGGAACTCGTCATCGCACGCCAGGACAGCCGCTGACCCACCGGCAGACCGGCGAATCCCGCCGGCTCAGGCGTGCGCCGCGGCCACCGGGCCTGCCCACTCCTGCGGCAGCGCAGTGCCGCCGGTTCCGCCCGGGATGACCTCATCCACAATCTCGTTCAGGACCCGGCCGGCGTATTTCTCCCCGACCCACAGGTGCTTGGCACCGTCGACGGCCACCAGGCGGGCCTGCGGCACGGCACGGAACCGCTCGGCGGCTTCGGCGGGCTGCAGGAAGTCGTCCAGTTCGGGAACCAGCACTTTCAGCGGTTTACCCGACGCGGCCCACTCGCCGAGGTGCGCCTCGGTGGCGCGGTGCAGCGGCGGCGAGAGCAGGATGGCGCCCTCGATTTCGCCCGCCACGGGCTCCGAGGCCCCGTACATCAGCGCCAGTTCGGTCCCGAAGGACCAGCCGATGAGCCAGCGGTTGGGCAGGCCGCGCTGCACCGCGAAGTGCACGGCGGCCTCAACATCCATCCGTTCGTCGACGCCCTCCGCGAACGCCCCGCTGCTGGTGCCCCGCGGCGATTCGGTGCCCCGGGAATTGAACCGAAGCACGGCAATCCCGGCGAGGGCGGGCAGCCGGTAGGACGCCTTCCGGTAGACATGGGAGTCCATAAAACCGCCGTGGGTGGGCAGCGGGTGCAGGGTGATCAGGGTGGCCTTGATTTCGCCGGACTCGGGCACCGAGAGCTCCCCCACCAGCACATGGCCGTCCGCGGTGTGGAGCTCCACGTTTTCGCGGCGGGCCGGCAGGACGGTCGACGCGCGGATGGCGGTGGGTGCCGAAGGCTGGGTGAATACGTACGACGCCGGGTCAAAAGTCATGCTGTCCAGCTTAGCGATACCGGTAGCTCCGTGACGTCCAGCAATTCGAGTGCCAGTGCCGGCGTTCCGCCAGGCCGGCGGCGGCGCCGAACAAATGGTCCTCCGACCAGACCACGAGGTGGGCGATCCCGGGCAGGACCGCGGTCGAACATCCCGGGCAGATGTAAGTCTTCTCGGCCCGCCCGGCCGAGATGAGCCGGACCATCCACTCGCCGTCGGGTGCGCTCTCCCGCCGCGCCACGCCGGTGCGGGCGCGCTCCAGATCGAGGTCAGGCGCCGGAGCATGCTTGGATCCCGGCTTGGCGGCCCGCCCGAAACCGGCTTTTCCGGCGGCGGCACGGCGGGGTCTGTTCGAACGGGGCATGCTTCCATTCTGCCCCAGCGCGGCGGCCGGCTGTCCCGGCAGACGGTAGAGTTGGCCGGGTGCGTTTAGTGATAGCCCGGTGCTCCGTTGATTACGTCGGCCGGCTCAAAGCCCATCTCCCGCTGGCGACACGGCTTCTGCTGGTCAAGGCCGACGGCTCCGTCCTGGTCCATTCCGACGGCGGATCCTACAAACCATTGAACTGGATGAGTCCCCCGGCGTCGCTTCGGGTCTCCAGCCCTGACGAGATTGACGTCGAGGTCGGCGTGATCGAGCAGTGGACCGTCCAGTCCGCGAAAACCGATGACCGCCTGATCATCAACATCCACGAACAGCTGCACGACACCTCGCACGAGCTGGGACAGGATCCGGGCCTGATCAAGGACGGCGTCGAGGCGGACCTGCAGCGGCTCCTGGCCGAACAGCTGGAGCTCGTCGGCCCGGGGTTCTCCCTCATCCGCCGCGAATACTTCACCGCGATCGGCCCCGTCGATATCCTTGCCCGGGACGCTAACGGCGCCACCGTAGCCATCGAACTCAAGCGCCGTGGTGACATCGACGGCGTCGAACAGCTCACGCGCTACCTGGAACTGCTCAACCGCGATCCCCTGCTGGCACCGGTCCGCGGGATTTTCGCCGCGCAGCAGATCAAACCGCAGGCCAAGGTCCTGGCGAATGACCGCGGCATTGACTGCCTCACCCTGGACTATGACGCCATGCGCGGCGTCGACGACAGCGAGTCCCGGCTCTTCTGAGGCGGCCGGAAGCCCGGCGAAGCGCCGGGGATTAACTGGGCCTTTGCACGAAATTTCTGCGAATCTTCAGCGAATCCGTTGACCTGAAGAAAGTGTCATGAAATTCTAAGACGAGTCTTTGTGTAGGTGTATTTTCATGCTCGCAAGACGTGTTGCGAGCGTGAAGCTCCCGCCGCCCACCCCGTGCAATTCGGGAGAAAGCCACGGTTCTTCTCGCAGAGTGACCAAGCCCGGTACAAACCGTGCCGCGCTTATGCAAGTTCCACAATGAGGAGAATTAAATGGCACAGGGAACCGTCAAATGGTTTAACGCGGAAAAGGGCTTCGGCTTCATCACCCCCGATGACGCCGACGGTGACGTCTTCGTTCACTACTCGGAAATCCAGACCGGCGGATTCAAGACCCTCGACGAGAACCAGCGCGTTCAGTTCGAGATCGGCCAGGGCGCCAAGGGCCCCCAGGCAACCGGCGTGACGGTGGTCTAGTTTCCCCCGGGAGGGCTGCCCGAGGCGCTCTCCGCAAAAGTAATCCCCGGTACTAGATGCCGGGGATTACTTTTTGTCCGGACGTCCCCGGCCGTCAATTACCGCACGAGGCTCCGCAGCAGCCGCGCGCTTTGCCGCAGCGACAGTCCCGGAAGGTAGGCCAGGCTCAGGGCCCGCCCGATCGCGGGCAGGTGCAGCGGGTCCTGGTAGTACAGGTAAAGGGTCCGGTATTCGGGTTTGAAGCGTGATTTGAACGAAGCGAGGGACCGGAATCCGTAAACGGGCTCGAGCGCGCGGCCGACCACATCCAGGATTCCGGCAAGCCCTTCCGGAGCCCCCGCGGCGTCCGTGTCCTTCGCCAGCGGCGAGCCGGAGAGGGAAATGACTTCGACCGTGTTCCGATGCTCCAGGATGGCCGACGCGATCAGGAATTCCATCACACCGGGAAAGGCGTCGTGGCTGCGGCGCATGAAGTCCAGGGTCCAGCGCACCAGCCGGCCGTCCGCAAAAACGGGGAGCCAGCTCGTGACGCCCTGGACCCTTCCTTCGCTGTCCACGGCAAGGCAGCACAGCACCTCATCGTCGTCGAGTTCGTCGATGCCGCCGAGCGTGAACCCCATTTCGGGCACTTCCTTCTGTGCCGCCCAGTCCTCGGAAACCTCGCTGAGCTGGGCCCGCAGCGGCGCGGGCAGTTCACGGTACCGGCCCCAGACGGCCCGGACGCCGGTCTTCGCCGCCCGGTTCATGGCGGTGCGGACGTTTTGCCAGTCCTTACCCTTGAATTCCACGTCCCGGACGGCCAGCCGGGTCTCCTGTGCAACGGCGACCCGACGAAAGCCGTTGTTCCTGACCAGGGGCCACAGCTCGTCCGTGCAGGAGTACAGGCACGGGATCAGGGCCTGGTCGGCGCAGAAGCGCAGGAATTCCGCTGCCGTCTCGGCGTGGCGTGCCGACGGTCCGAACGGCCCCGCCAGGGTCAGGGCGACGCTCCCGTGCTGCTGGTAGGCGATCCCGCCGCTCCGGTCCGGCGTGAACCAGTATTTGTTCGGCTCCCACAGGGCCATCCAGGACAGCGAGTCCCCGCCCTGCCGGATGAGGCGGCGGGCGGCCTCCCGGTCCCCCGTTCCCGCGTCCTGGTGGGGTGCCGGGCGTCGCAGCGCGATCCATACCGCAGCGAAGCAGACCGTCCAGAAGACGGTGCCGGAGGCGCCGAAGAGAAAGGCCTCGAGGGCACTGCGGCCCTGGAAGACGCGGCTGAAGGCGCCGGGGAACGGCAGCGGCAGGTATTGGCGGGCTAGTTCCGTGGCCAGGCCCCGAAGTCCGCCGTCCCGGTCCATCCCGCCGGTCCCGAACCATACCGCGCTGTAGCTGCCGACTAGGACCAGCCATGTCCCCGCGACCGCCAGGCCCAGGCTGCGCCGGGACCCTGGTTCGGTCGCGACCCGGAACTGCCTCCGGTTGGCCCACAGCAGTACCGCCAGCAGCAGCGGCACCGCCACGAGCGGGAGGATATGGACGACGCCGGAGCCCAGCACCGGCCCGTCCGGCCTGCCGGGCTGTTGCGGGATCTGAGCGACCAGCAGGAGGTACACGCCGGCCAGGGCGGCGACGGCCAGCTGGACGGCGATGGTGATCCACAGCGCCAGCCGACGGCCCTTGCGCAGGCCGTCGGCGCACATCAGGAGCAGGATCACGGGCACGACTGCCAGCACGAGGCCGAGCGGACCGGCGAAGCCGGCCGGTTCGCCCGCCAGGCAGCTGACGTCAACCATGCCGCCGCAGCTGGCCTCCAGCTGCGCCAGGGTGGGAACCGGGTTAAGCACGATGTCCCGCAGCAGTGCCAGCGGCCCCGTCGGGCTGCGGACCGTGGCCGTGACGAGCGGCCCGACAGCGAAGATCGCCACCGTCAGGGCCAGCAGGTTCCGGGTTTCCGTGCCGGTCGAGCGGTGCCGGTGGGGTCCGCCCTGGTCGCCTTGGATCCACCAGCCTGCTGTCAGGCCCACCAGCATGCCGACCAGTCCAACGACCGTCCCGGGATCCCCCGAGTAGAGCACCAGCAGCAACGCGCCGGAGACGGCGGCCGTGCGCAGTCGCCGCTGCCACAGGGCCGGCAGCAGGCCGCTGGCCGCGAGGAGCACGGTGAGGACCGCGGCATAAGGCCCGATCAGCCGGGCGTCCGCCATCCGGCCGAGCCAGACATCGCCGGCAAACGCAAACACCTGCGTGATGAGCAGAAACACCGTCACGGCAGCGAATTGACCGGCGAAGAAGAACACCGCCGTGCGCACGGTCCCGAGGTAACGT
>JBFGBS010000026.1:0-11325 GCA_041567475.1 Arthrobacter sp. | reverse complement strand
TGCCACGGACGACGACGGCACCGCCGTGCCGCTGCTGCGGGGCCGGCAGCCGGGACCGGACGGCGCGCCCAGAGTCTTCCTCTGCCGCGGCATGGTCTGCGAGCTGCCCGTCGCATCCGCCGCCGGGGTGCGGACCCGCCTTGAGGAGATGGGCGGGGGAGGGCCCTGACCGCGGCCGCCTCCTAGCCGGTTCAGGACGGGGGCATCAGCGGGCGATGGTGACTTTAATGCCGTGGCTTTCGAACGATTCCCGGTCGGCGGCGGTGATGCCGGCGTCGGTGATCAGATTGCGGAACACGACCCCGCTCATAGTGGCGAAGGAACGCTGGCCGATCTTTGACGAGTCCGCGACCATGTAGGCCTCGGACGCACGACGGGCCATGAGCGCGTTGACCATCGCTTCGCCTTCGTCGTTCACGGTGGGTCCAAGGACGGGATCCGCGCCGTTAACACCAATGAAGGCCAGGTCGAGGGCCACATTTTGCAGGGTCGCATCCGCGAATGGCCCTACGAGCTCGTACGAGCGGGGGTTGACGATCCCGCCGGTCACCATGATCTTGATATTCGGTCGCACGGCGAGCTGGACCGCGATGTTGATCGCGTTGGTCACCACAGTCAGAGCCGGCCGGTTCGATGGCACATTCAGGTCTGCCCGGGTGGCCAGGACCTGAGCGATGGCGGTATTCGTGGTGCCGCCGGAGAGCCCGACGACGGCGCCGCGCGGAATCAGGCTGCTGGCGGTCTGCGCGATCAGCTGTTTTTGCTGGGCATGGTCATCTCGATTGTAGCGGCCGGGTAGGTCATAGGCCACGGAGCCCTTGACGGCACCCCCGCGGGTACGGGTCAACAGCCGCTGCGAGGCCAGACTGTCAAGGTCACGCCGGGCCGTGGCCGGTGACACGGCCAGGGTCGCAACAATGTCGTCCACTTCAACCTGCCCGTCTTCCGCCAGCAGGTTCAGGATGGCGTTCAGGCGTTCGGTGCGGTTCATGAGTCTTACTCCAGAGTGGCGAAGAGGGTCAACAACCTGGCCGATTCGGGAACCAGCGCGTCACGGCCGGCCCGGAGATACCGGCGTGAGTCCACCAGGGCCGGATCGGCCTCAAGGCAGTCGCGCACGGCGCGGGTAAAGAACCCGTTCAGATGGGTAGAGACGTTGATTTTGGTCATTCCTGCAGAAATTGCGGCGACGATGTCCTGATCGGCAACGCCGGAGGAACCGTGCAGCACGAGCGGGACGTCCAGGCTTCCGCGAAGGCGGCCGATCAGGTCCAGATCGAGCGCGGCGCTGCGTTCAGTCATCGCATGGGAGGAACCGACGGCGACGGCGAGGGCATCGACACCGGTGGCGGCCACAAAATCGGAGGCTTCCTTCGGGTCGGTGCGCACCCCGGGCGCGTGCGCACCGTCCTTACCCCCGACCTTGCCCAGCTCCGCTTCCACATACACACCCATAGCATGAGCATATGCGGTGACCCGGGCTGTAGCCGCAACGTTGTCTCCGTACTCCAGGTGGGCTCCGTCATACATGATGGAGCCGAAGCCCAGATCAACGGCCTGCATTGCCAGCCGCTCGTCTTCGGCATGATCGAGATGAAGGGAAACGGGCACGCTGGCCTGTCTGGCCAGCGTCATCGACGCCAACGCCAGGGGTTCGAGCCCGCCGTGGTATTTGGCGCAGTTCTCGGAGATCTGCAGGATCAGCGGCAGCCCGGCCAACTCGGCGCCTGCGATCAGGCCTTCAACGGTCTCTAAATGAATGACGTTGAAGGCGCCCTGCCCGGTGCCGCGGGCGGCCGCAGCGGCCATCAGTTCTGCTGTGGGGACTAGGGTCATGCCGTATTCTCCTCGTGAGTGACGATCAGGTTCTGCGCCAGTTCGGTGTGGCGTGGCGAAATTTCACCGGCGGCCGGCATCAGCACGGCGGCCGCCGACCATGCAGTAGCCGCACGCAGGATTTGCTCCGGATCCCGCCGGCCCGATGCCAAGACCACAGCCGCGGCGGCGACTGCCGCATCGCCGGCGCCGGTGGGATTGCCCGAGAGCGGCTCCGGCAACCGCGCTTTCCACGCCCGGCCGGGGGACTGGGCGGTGAAGGCATACATCCCGTCGGCTCCGGCGCTAACGAGCACCATCCCGGCCCCCAGCTCCAGCAGGTGGCGCGCTGCCCGGTGCAGGTCGGCTTGGCCCGTGGCTTCCATCAATTCCTCGAGGTTTGGCTTGAGGAGGTCCGCTCCGGCCCGCGCCGCGGCCAGCATTTGCGGCCCTGACGTGTCAATGACGACCGGGATACCGCGGCTGTGGGCAAGCCTGACCAACCCCGGATAAAAGTCATCTGGCGCATCTGCCGGGAGACTGCCGGAGCCGACGAGCACTGCGCAGTCCGACGGACCGGGTCCGCCAGGGCCATCCAGCGATTCCGCGATCGCGACGTCCAGCCCGTGCCACCCGGAAGTCCCCAACGCAGGCCCGTACTCGTTGAAGATGCTCGTGACATCCTGGCCGGTATCTACGAAGGCGATGCTTCGACGGGTGTCTGCTGTCACCGGGATGAGCCGATGCGGTATGCCGCTGGCTTCCAGCTCGGTGCGGAAGACCGCACCGGCGGCGCCGCCCACGGGAGCTACGGCCACAACGGGGTGACCCATTTGATGGGCCACCCGGGCGACATTCACGCCCTTGCCGCCAGCCCGTTCCAACGGCGGGGAGAGGCGGTGCGTCCGGCCCGGGTGGAGGCCATCGAGGTGGTAAGTCATGTCGACAGCCGGGTTGGCCGTAACCGTGACGATGAGCCGGTGTGACGGGGGATTCATGGCGCCTCAATGTCGGATTCGATGGAAGTCAAAAGCTCGCGGGCCTTCAGTGCTGAGCCGATCAGCCCGGCGTCCTGGCCCAGGGTGGCGGGGACAATCAGGGGGCGCCGGTGGATGCTCAGCAGGTTTTCCACCCGTATCCGCAGGGGACCCAGCAGCGCGTCGCCGGCCTGGGACAGGCCGCCGCCCATCACGACCGTCTCGGTTCCGAGAATCGAAACGCATTGGACGATGCTGAAGGCGAGCGCGTCGACCGCCTCGTCCCAGACCCGGGATGCATCCTGATCGCCTGCTGCGGCCAGATCAAGCACCTGCCGAGCTCCATCGACGCCGCGCCCGGTGGCAGCGCAGTAGCGGGCCGCGATGGCCCCAGCCGAGCCGACTGCTTCGAGGATCGTGGTGGAACCCGGGTGCCCGGGATCCGGTACCGGGGCGTGCCCCAGCTCGCCGGCGTATCCACCGCCGGTCACGCGCCGGTCATCGACGAATACTGCCCCGGCAATGCCGGTCCCGACGACCAGGACTACCGCGTTGGCGGCGCCGCGGGCCGCCCCGAACTTAAACTCGGCTTCTCCCGCGGCCCCCACGTCATGCCCGAAGGCCACCGGAAGCCCGAGTGCGGCCCGCGCCCGCGCTGCAAACGGAAAGTCTTTCCAGCCCAGATTTGCGGAGAGGAGGCCGGTGCCCGTTGCCTCATCGACCAGGCCGGGAACAATCAGGCCGGCAGCGCGGAAAGGATGACCGGGGTAGCGGTTCCGGTAATCTGTGGCGACTTCTGTGATTTTTTCGATCACTGCACCTGCCGTGTCCACCGCAGGTCTGGGGGTGGCCATCCGGCGCAGACCGATGATCCGGCCCGTGGCCAGGACGATGCCGGCCTTCATATCTGTTCCGCCCACGTCGAAGGCCAGAACGGCCGGTCCGCTTGCGGCACCGGATTGTCCGCCACGCTCTTTCATCGGCTAGGCATCCAGAATGACAGAGCGGCTCAGGTTCCGCGGCTGATCGGGGTCCAGGCCGAGGGCGCGGGCACGTTCCAAAGCAACTTTCTGGGCCCGCACCAGCTCGGCAAGCGGTGCCACGTCGCGATGGACGTACAACCCGCCGGTGTTCGCTACGTCCGCGGCCAGTCCCTGCGGTTCGTCGCCGAAGAGCCAGGTGACGCGGTTGGGTGCAGCGATGGCAATGGGGCCATGACGGTATTCCATTGCCGGGTACGATTCGGTCCAGGACTGGGAGGCTTCACGCATTTTCAGGGCCGCCTCATGGGCCAAGCCGACGGTCCAGCCGCGGCCAAGGAACGTGAACTGTTCAGCAGCCATCAGTGTGGGCGCGACCGGTTCCAGAATGGCGGCGCTGGCATCGGAGATGGCCGAATCTACCGGGATGCCGAGCGCGGTCTGCAGGTAGACCAGAGCCGAGGTGGCGAACCGGGTCTGTACGACCGACTGTTCATCCGCATACGGCAGTCCGATGACGGACCCGGCAATATCCGCGACGGGCGACCCGGTGTCACCCACGAGGGCCACCGTCGGGACACTGCCCTGTAGTCGCTGAAGAATTTCGAGAACCTCCGTGGTGGTGCCCGACCTCGTGATCGCCACAACCGCGTCATAGCCCCGGTCAACGAAGGCCTCGGACGCCGCGAACGTATCTGTTACCCCACGGCCCGCGGATTCGCGCAGGAACGCATAGGACTGCGCCATGAACCAGGAAGTGCCGCATCCGATAACGGCAATTTTCTGGCCGTCGACGGGCAGCAGGCCCGCAGCCTCGGAACGGGCCTGCTCGGCTGCGCGTGCCCAGACTTCGGGCTGGGACGTCAGTTCAGCTTCCATGTGGGTGCCAAGCAGAGAACGGTCAGTATGCAGCTCAGTCATGGGACAGGCTCCTAATGGTGAGAGGTCAGATGTCGGGCCATCAGGGACCTGAAGGCGTCCAGGGGCGACGCCTTCGGAATCACCTGATTAAATGATTATTGCTGATTGTTTGTTGCAAGTAAACATCACGATCAATCTTCCTAAGTTGCAAGGTGCAGCCGCGGCAGGAAAGGGCCGACGGGCGCCTCTGGCTGCTTGGTTTCTAGCCACGGCGCTCTAACGACGCTCGATTCCCATGGTCCCGACGGAGGAGGCGGCCATAAAAAAGGAGTTGACCTGAGAGGTGGATCACGCGACAATCAGTAGGCAAGATGATTAGAAGTGCACTTTTACATGAAGCTAACATCATTAATCGTCAAACGTCCTCTATCAGGCTCAGGCAGACTCTCTGCTGCAGGCCTACGGCGGAGGCGGATGGCATCCCTGAACGTAAAGGAAGACAATGAAGAAGTCCTTACGCACCGGCGCACTCGCCTCGATCGCGGCCGCGGGCATGCTGCTCTCAGCCTGCGGATTCGGCGGATCCGGCGGCAACGCCGGAGCCGGAGAAAGCACCATCAACCTTCTGGTCCCGAGCTACTCGGACGGCACTAAAGGCCGCTGGGAAAGCATTATCAAGGACTTCGAGGCCAGCAACCCGGACGTCAAGGTCAACCTTGAGGTTCAGTCCTGGGACAACATCAACGATGTCGTGAAAACCAAGATCCAGGGAAATCAGGCCCCGGATATTCTCAATATCGATGCCTTCGCCGGTTTCGCCAGCGATCAGCTGTTGTACCCGGCGACGGATGTTCTCTCAGACGCCACGGCGAAAGACTTCCAGGACACCTTCGCGAAGAACGCCTCCGTGGACGGCACCCAGTACGGTATGCCGCTGATTGCCTCCGCGCGCGCTCTCTTCTATAACAAGGACCTTTTCGACAAGGCCGGGATCTCCGCCCCTCCGAAGACCTGGGATGAGCTGGAGACGGCTGCCCGGAAAATCACGGAAACCGGCGTCCCCGGATACGGGCTCCCGCTTGGTTCCGAGGAAGCGCAGGGCGAGACCGGCATCTGGTTCTATGGTGCCGGTGGCGGCTATGGCGATGCCCAGAAGATCGCCGTGGACACGCCTGCGAACCTCGAAGGCGCCAGATTCATGCAGAAACTGGCTGACGAAAAGCTCACGCAGGCCGACGCCGGCGCTACCAACCGCACGCCGCTGATCAACGTCTTTATCCAGGGCCAGTTGGGCATGATTGAAGCCCTGCCGCCAACCGTGGGCCAGATCAAGGAGAAAAACCCGACGCTGAATTACGGTATCGCCCCGATCCCCACGAAGGACGGATCCCCCTTCACCCTCGGCGTCGCTGACCACCTGATGGCGTTCAAGAATGACGGCAAGAAGCAGGACACGATCAGGAAGTTCCTGGATTACTTCTATTCGACCGACGTTTACACCACATGGGTGGAAGCGGAGGGATTCCTGCCCACCACTAAGTCAGGTGCCGAGAAGCTCACTTCCAACCCGGATACAAAACCCTTCCTGGACCTCCTGCCCAACGCCAAGTTCTACCCGTCCACCAACAAGGCATGGACGGCCACGCAGGGCGCAGTGCAGTCGCTGATCGGCCAGATCGCGCAGGGGAAAGATCCGGCAGCGGTGCTCAAGGAAATCCAGGCCAAGGTGGACGCCGCTTCCTAGGCCCCAGGGATGGCCGGTTGTTGCCGGAACGTCACCCGCCGGCCATCCCTTACCAGAACCGCCCTCTTCTACCCCGGAGAATCTCCCATGAGTACAACAGCAGCCAAGGCCGATATCACCGACAACCCAGCGGCCAGGCCAGGTGCGACTCAGCGACCCCAGGCCAGCCGTGGCCGGGACAGCATCTGGAAGGCGCTGCCCTGGATCGGCCCCTGCCTGATGCTGATATTTGGTATCGTCCTGTTCCCCGCCGGATACATGATCTACAACGCGTTCCGCTCAATCAGCACCTTCGGGACGGATACCGGCTTCGCGGGGCTGAAAAACTTTGAGGTGGTCTTTGCCGATCCGTCCTTCCCCCGCGTCCTCACCAACACCGTGGTGTGGGTTGTCGCGGTGGTCATCATCACCGTGGTGTTGTCCCTGGCGCTGGCACAGTTCCTCAACAAGCCCTTCCCCGGGCGGACCCTGGTCCGGATGGCCGTTATTGTGCCGTGGGCTGCCAGCGTGGTCATGACCACAACCGTGTTCGTTTATGGCCTGGACCCCTTCTACGGCATCATCAACAAATTCATGGTGGATCTGCAGCTGATCGATGCCCCCTTCGGCTTCACCAAAAGCATGCCCTCCGCGTTCATCATCGCCATCGTGATCGCAGTCTTCGTCTCCCTGCCCTTCACGTCCTACACAATCCTCGCAGGCCTGCAGGGCGTACCCGGAGAAGTGCTCGAAGCCGCCAAAATGGACGGCGCCACCCCGGCCCGTACTTATTTCAGCGTGATCCTGCCGCAGTTGCGCGACAGCATCGCCGTGGCGGTACTGATCAATATCATCAACGTCTTCAACAACCTCGCGATTCTGAAACTCATTACCGGCTCGCTGCCCGGCTACGACGCCGACACCCTCATCACCCGCATGTTCAAGTGGATCCAGGTCGACCAGCGGCTGGATGTTGCCAGCGCCATGAGCGTCGTCAACTTCGCCATAGTCCTGGCGGTCGTGGCAGCCTACGTCAAAATCGTCAAACCCATGAAGGAAGTGGACTAATGGCTCACTCGACGCTCCCGCCGGTGGCCGGGACAACATCGTCCGGTCCCGCCGTCGCCCGCACGGCGCCGCGCAAGAAGCGCTTCGGCAGCGACCAGGCCAGCGGCCCCCGCGTTGTCCTGCGTATGGTGATCGGCCTGGTTATCGCGCTGGCTTTCCTTTCCCCCTATGTGGTCATGGCCATCGGTTCGCTCAAGAGCCGCCCGGAGATCCTCAGCGTCCCTCCGGAGTACTTCCCGGCCACGCCGCGTTTCGACAACTACGCCAGCATGTGGTCAACACCGGAGACCCCGCTGACGCAAAACCTGATCTCAACGATCATCATTGCCTCCTGCGCCACCATCCTGGTCCTGCTGGTCGCCACCCCCGCCGCGTACTACACGGCCAGGTTTAAGTTCCCGGGAAAAATGGTTTTTATGTTCCTGGTAATCGTGACGCAGATGCTGCAGCCCGCGGTACTGACCGCGGGCCTGTTCCGGGAGATGATCGCCCTGAACATTGCCGATACCTGGCTCGCCATGATTTTGATCAACGCCGCCTTCAACCTCTCCTTCGCGGTGTGGATCATGCACAGCTTCTTCGCCGGCGTCCCTAAGGAAGTCGACGAAGCGGCGCAGATCGACGGCGCAGGACGGTTCGTCGTCCTGTTCAAGATCAACCTCCCTCTCGTCTGGCCGGGCATCGTCACCGCCATCATCTTCACCTTCGTTTCCTGCTGGAATGAGTTCGCGGCCAGCCTCGTGATCCTGCAGACGGCAGGGAATCAGCCGCTCTCTGTCGCATTGACCAAATTCGTCGGACAGTATGACTCCGCGTGGCAGTATGTCTTCGGAGTCTCCATCGTCGCCGTCGTCCCGGTAGTGATCCTCTTTATGTTGATTGAAAAGCGCCTGATCGGCGGGCTTTCCGCCGGCAGCGTGAAATGAATCCTCAGGCAGACGGCACATTTCAAGCCATCCAGATCGGGTCGCCCGGTTGCACGACAGGAACAACGAAATTCACGTGAACATCATCAAGAACGGCACGCCCGGCCAGACCGGTGCCTGCGGTGCCGGAATCGTCGCCGCCCTGATCCGGGAGAAACCCGATGCAGTCCTGGGACTGGCGACCGGTTCTTCCCCCATGCCGCTCTACGAGGCCCTCGGAGCGGAAAAACTCGATCTGGGCAAGGTCCGCGGATTCTCCCTCGACGAATACCTTGGACTGGGCTCCAACCACAAGCACAGCTACGCCCAGGTGATCCGCCGCGAAGTCATTGACCGGTTGGGCCTGACCCCGGCACTCATCCACACCCCGGATGGAGAGGCGGCGGACGGTGCCGTCGAGGCTGCCAGCTTTGAAGCCCGTATCCGCGGGGTAGGAGGCATAGATCTCCAAATCCTCGGTATCGGTTCCAACGGACACCTGGCCTTCAACGAGCCCCCTTCCGCGTTTACTTCCCGGACCCGGGTGGTTGAACTGGCCGACAGCACCCGGGCAGACAACGCGCGGTTCTTTGACTCATTGGAAGACGTACCCACTCACGCCATCACCCAAGGCCTGGCGACCATATTTGAAGCCCGGCACCTGCTGCTGATCGCCCACGGACACAGTAAAGCAGAGGCCGTGGCCCGGGCCATCGAAGGGCCGGTCACCGAGCAGTTTCCAGCATCCATGATCCAACTCCACCCACACTCCACCGTCCTCCTCGACGAGGCCGCCGCCAGCAAACTGCGGCACGACTGACCAACCGCAGGATCTCCCACAGCCATCGGGCCCGCCCGGGCGGACGAACGGAAGCATCAACTTAATGATCATCGCAGCAGCACGCATTTTCAGCGCCGGCGAGTGGCTGGAACCAGGCTGGATTGAAATGTCGGAGGCGCGGATCCACGCCGTCGGCAGGGGCAAACCGCCCCGCGATCCCGATCTCACGACGGCAATGACGCTCGTGCCGGGATTCATCGATGCCCACGTCCATGGCGGTGGCGGGCACTCTTTCGATGACCCGGATCCTGACGCGGCCGGCCGCATCGCGGCGACGCATCTGCGGCACGGGACGACGACAATCATGGCAAGCCTCGTGACCGCGTCCTTGGATCAGCTCGAACAGCGAATCCTCATGCTGGCGCCGCACGTCCGCAACGGGAAGTTGGCTGGCATCCATCTCGAAGGACCATGGCTCAGCCCGTCGCACAAAGGCGCGCATACTCCGGAACTGCTGCGCGCCCCGGCCCGGGGCGACGTCGCACACCTTCTGCAGGCCGGCGCCGGGACCATACGCATGGTCACCCTGGCCCCGGAACTGGACGGCGGGCTCGACGCCGTCCGGCTGATCCGCAGCCACGGGGCCGTTGCTGCCATAGGCCATACGGACGCCTCGTACGAGCAAACCCGGGCGGCCCTTCAAGCGGGGGCCACTGCGGGAACGCATGTCTTCAATGGCATGCGGCCCATCCATCACCGGCAACCCGGACCGGCAACAGCGTTGCTGGAAGACGAGCACGTGTTCGTTGAGCTGATCGCCGACGGTGTCCACCTTCACCCCGCCATGATCAGGGGCATCTTCGACAGCCCGGCGCGGGCCGTTCTCGTAACGGACGCCATGGCTGCCGCCGACGCCCCCGAGGGCCGGTACCGGCTCGGCGGCCTGGACGTTGACGTCCGCGACGGACAAGCCCGCCTGGCCGGCAGCGGTAGCATCGCCGGCAGCACTTTGACTCTGGACGCGGCCCTCCGGTACGCCGTGGAGGCCGCAGGCGTGCCCCTGGAAGAAGCACTTACCGCGCTCACGGAGCACCCCGCTGCCATGTTGAGGCTCGACGATGTGGGGACGCTGGAGCCCGGGAAGCGCGCCGACCTCATCCTCCTTGACGAAGGACTCACCGTCCGTGCCGTCATGCGGGCCGGGCGATGGACCTCGCCGCCATTGCCCGTCAACGACGGGGCTGCCAGCGCCCGGCAGGCGCTGAGGCCAGCCGGCCCGGGGATGCCGGAAATGAAAGAAGGTCCGTCGCATGGCTGATTTGGAGATTGCTGTCCAGGACACCGCGGGGGTGCGCATCGCCTTGGAGGGCGGGGCCTCCCGGGTCGAGTTGTGTGCTGCGTTGCGGACCGGCGGGTTGACGCCATCCCTGGGCGCCGTGCAGCTGGCCGTGGAGGCCGCCGGAGACCGGGCCGGCTTTGTCCACGTGCTCGTGCGCAGCCGGGGCGGCGGGTATGTCTACGCGGACGAGGACGTACGCGCGATGTGTGCCGACATCAGGGCGCTGGCCGGCACAGGAGCCGGCGGTGTGGTGGTCGGTGCGCTCACCACGGATGGCCGGATCGACCTAGATGTACTGGCACGTTTCGCCGCCGCGGCCGGGGACCTGCCGGTGACCTTCCACCGGGCACTGGACGCGGCGGCAGACCCGCTCGCAGAACTGGCCCGGCTGGCCGGAACGGGGGTAGGCCGGGTGCTGACCTCCGGCGCGGCGGTCCGCAGCATCGACGGGCTCGACACTTTGGCGGCCATGGTCCTGGACGCGCCGGATGGCATGCAGATCATGGCCGGCGGCGGTGTGCGGGTCGAGGACATCCCTGCACTCGCAGCGACGGGCGTGGCTGCCGTCCACCTCTCTGCCCGGACCGTGAGGCTGGATCGGAACCCTGCCGGTCCCGGCGGCGGGGCACAGGAGCTGGATGCCACTGATCCGCACCTGGTGGCTGGTGCCCGAGCCGCGCTCTTCGCCACGGGCCGCGCAGCCGCGTGCCCAGGCGGCCGGTAGCCGGGAGACTCTTAGCCCAGGACGGCGAGGGCGATGGCGATGTAGTGCGCCGCGAACGCGAAGACGGTGAAGGCATGGAACAGCTCATGGAAACCGAAATGCTTGTAGCTGAAGTTCGGTTTCTTGAGCGCGTAGAAAACGGCGCCGGCAAT
>JBFGBS010000025.1:0-11330 GCA_041567475.1 Arthrobacter sp. | reverse complement strand
CGATCCGTCCCGCGAGATCAAGTTCTCCGAGTACCTCGAACTGGACCTGTCCACCGTGGTGCCCTCGATCTCCGGCCCGAAGCGCCCGCAGGACCGCATCATCCTCACCGAATCCAAGGCCCAGTTCCGCCAGGACCTGCGCAACTACGTGAAGGAAGAGCTCGTCGGCGGCAGCGTCGACGAAGCCCTCGACGAGACCTTCCCGGCCTCGGACACCCCATCCTTCACGGCCACCAAGACCCACCTGACGGACGAGGCACCGCACCCGCACGGCCCCGCCTCAAACGGCCGGCCGTCCAAGACGGTCAGCGTCAAGACCGCCGATGGCCGCGAGTTCGAACTGGACCACGGCGCGGTTTCCATCGCCTCGATCACGTCCTGCACCAACACGTCCAACCCCTCCGTGATGCTGGCCGCCGCCCTGCTGGCACGGAACGCCGTCGAAAAGGGCCTGACCTCGAAGCCGTGGGTCAAGACCTCCGTGGCTCCGGGCTCCAAGGTTGTCACCGACTACTACGAGAAGTCCGGCCTGACCCCGTACCTGGAGAAGCTCGGCTTCTTCATCGTCGGCTACGGCTGCGCAACCTGCATCGGCAACTCCGGGCCGCTCGACGCGGAAATCTCCGAGGCCATCCAGGCCAACGACCTTTCCGTCGCCGCCGTGCTCTCCGGAAACCGTAACTTCGAAGGCCGGATCAACCCGGACGTCAAGATGAACTACCTGGCCTCCCCGCCACTGGTCATCGCGTACGCCCTGGCCGGAACCATGGACTTCGACTTCGAAGCCGATGCCCTGGGCCAGGACGAAGCCGGCAACGACATTTTCCTGAAGGACATCTGGCCGAACCCGGTCGAGGTCCAGCAGGTCATCGATTCCTCGATCGACAAGGAAATGTTCGCCCGCGGCTACGAGGGCGTCTTCGACGGCGACGATCGCTGGAAGGCGCTCGACACCCCCGCCGGCGACACCTTCGCCTGGGACGAGGACTCCACGTACGTCCGGAAGCCCCCATACTTCGAGGGCATGCAGGCCACCCCGGATGCGGTCACGGACATCAGCGGCGCACGCGTGCTGCTCAAGCTCGGCGATTCCGTCACCACCGACCACATCTCACCGGCCGGTTCGTTCAAGTCGGACACCCCGGCCGGGCAGTACCTGCTGGCCAAGGGTGTGGAGCGCAAGGACTTCAACTCCTACGGCTCCCGCCGTGGCAACCACGAAGTGATGATCCGCGGCACGTTCGCCAATATCCGGATCAAGAACCAGCTCCTCGACGGCGTCGAGGGCGGGTTCACCCGTGACTTCAGCCAGGCCGACGGCCCGCAGGCCTTCGTCTACGACGCCGCGCAGAACTACCAGGCAGCCGGCACCCCGCTGGTGGTCCTGGCCGGCAAGGAGTACGGCTCGGGCTCATCCCGCGACTGGGCCGCCAAGGGCACCGCGCTCCTCGGCGTCAAGGCCGTCATCGCCGAGAGCTACGAGCGCATCCACCGCTCCAACCTGATCGGGATGGGCGTCCTGCCGCTGCAGTTCCCGGCCGGCGAGTCCGCTGCCAGCCTGGGCCTGACCGGCACGGAAACCTTCGCCGTTGAGGGCGTCACCGCCCTCAACGAAGGCACCACGCCGAAGACCCTTAAGGTCACAGCCACCGCCGAAGACGGTACCGTCACGTCCTTCGATGCGGTCCTGCGCATCGACACCCCGGGCGAGGCGGACTACTACCGCAACGGCGGCATCCTGCAGTACGTGCTGCGCCAGATCTCCGCCAACTAGGCGGCGGACTGACCGGCGCCAGACGCCGGGCAGGATTGGCAACACGCAATAAGGTCCCGGCCGGTCATAGACCGGCCGGGACCTTTGCCGTTCACGGGACACAGCGGCCGTCCGATGCTCCGGCACGGCCCGCGGGCCCGAGGCGTTAGAGTTAAAAGGCATTTCTACCACCCGAAGGAGGGGCCGTTGGGACTCTTGGACACCATCCGGAATCCGCAGGACCTGAGTAAGTTGTCCGAGGCGCACCTGCAGCAGCTGGCCGCCGAGATCCGGACCTTCCTCATCGGCAACGTCTCGCAGACCGGCGGACACCTCGGACCCAACCTTGGCGTCGTCGAACTGACCATGGCCGTGCATCGAATTTTCGATTCACCGCGGGACAGCATCATCTTCGACACCGGACACCAGTCCTACGTCCACAAACTCCTGACCGGCCGCCAGGATTTCAGCACGCTCCGGCAGCAAGGCGGCCTGTCCGGCTACCCGGACCGGGCCGAGTCGGAGCACGACATTGTCGAAAGCTCGCACGCCTCCTCCTCACTGTCCTGGGCCGACGGTATTTCCCGGGCCCGGCAGTTGACCGGCGACGGTGACCGGTTCACGATCGCGGTTGTGGGCGACGGCGCCCTGACCGGCGGCATGGCTTGGGAAGCCCTGAACAACATCGCGGCGGACAAGAAGCGCCGGGTCGTGATCGTCGTCAACGACAACGGCCGCTCCTACGCGCCAACTGTCGGTGGCTTCGCCGACTACCTCGCCTCCCTGCGCCCGACCATCGACTCCCTCCGGGCGGCCCCCGCCTACGAAGGCGCCCTGGATTGGTGGAAGCGCAAACTCCAGAACGGCGGCCCGGCCGGCCAGTTCACCTACAAGAGCCTGCACGCCATGAAAAAGGGCATCAAGGACTGGTGGGCGCCGCAGGGCATGTTCGAGGATCTCGGCATGAAGTACATCGGCCCGGTGGACGGCCACAACCTCCAGGCCATGGAGCATGCCCTCGCCACGGCCAGGAATTATGCCGGCCCCGTGATTGTGCACGCCATGACGGAGAAGGGCCACGGCTACGCGCCGGCCCGCGCCCATGAGGACGACCAGTTCCACGCCGTCGGCATCATCGACCCGGAGACGGGCGTGCCGACCGAGGCCGGCGGGGCGAAATCCTGGACGGCCGTCTTCGCCGATGAGATTGCCGACATCGCCGACGAACGCGAAGACATTGTCGGCATTACCGGTGCCATGCTGATTCCTGTCGGGCTGCACAAATTCGCTGCCCGGCACCCCGAGCGGGTGTTCGACGTCGGGATCGCCGAACAGCACGCGCTGACCTCCGCCGCCGGTATGGCCTTCGGTGGCCTGCACCCGGTGGTCGCCGTGTACGCCACGTTCCTGAACCGGGCCTTCGACCAGCTGCTCATGGATGTCGCCCTCCACAAAGCCGGTGTCACCGTCGTCCTGGACCGGGCCGGCGTCACCGGACCCGACGGGCCCAGCCATCACGGCATGTGGGATATGGCGATGGTCCAGATTGTCCCCGGCCTCCACCTTGCGGCGCCCCGCGATGCCACCAGGCTGCGGGAGGAACTGCGGGAGGCCGTCGCGATCAAGGACGCCCCCACGGTGATCCGCTATTCCAAGGGGACCGTCGGGGCTGAGGTCGAGGCCTTGGAACGCCTGAGTGACGGCGTCGACGTGCTCGCCCGCCGCCCGGCCGGGTCCAGCGAGAACGATGTCCTGATCGTCAGCGTCGGTGCGATGTCGGATCTCGCGTTGAACGTATCCAACCGGCTGGGGGCCCAGGGCATCAGCTCCACCGTGGTGGATCCCCGATGGGTCCTGCCGGTCCGGAATTCCATCATCGCCCTCGCCTCGCACCACCGCCTCGTCATTTGCATTGAGGACGGCGTCCGCGCCGGTGGCGTCGGCTCCCGGATCCGGCAGGAAATGCGCGCGGCCGGCGTGGACACGGCGCTCAACGAGGTCGGCCTGCCGGTCGAGTTCCTGCACCACGGGACCCGCAACCAGGTCCTCGAACGCGTCGGCCTGACCGCCCAGCAGATCACCCACGACGTCGTGGCCCAGGTGCTGGGGACCAAGGTGCCGTTTGCCCGCCCACTGCCCGGCCAGGAACACCCCAGCACCGGCAGCCTGCCGCTGCTGTAGCCAGCACGTCCGAGCACCACTACACCGTCCGGCGCCACCCACCAGGGTGCCGTCAAGGGACGATTCAGGAAGGAACTGGCCCATGAGCGGAATTATCCGGGTCTACAAACGCAACGACGAAGGAGTCCTGGAATTCAGGGAGGCGTGGTTCGACGAGGACTACAGCCAGTTCGTGATGAACCACGGCGTCGTCGGGCATCAAAGCAAGACCGAGGAGACCGACGTCGCCGATGCGGCCGCCGCGGAAGGCCTGATGGATGCCTTCGCCGTCCAGTGCGCCGAGGATGGCTACGCCGAGATCCCCGAGGCGGACCAGTTCTGGGTGGTGGCGCAGTACGCGTTGAAGACCAAGGAGGGCACGGACCGGGACCGGTACCTGGAGGAAAAAGCCAAGGACGCCCTGATCAGCCACCTGGCCTGGCGCGGCCTCGGCATTGTGGACCGGACGGAATTTTCCGACGCCAAGTTGAACATTTTCTGCCTGACACCCGATGTGAACAAGACGGTCAACGCCATCAAGGTGTGCATCCGCGGCGAAGACCTGGACTTCACGAAATTGAGCATCGGTGCAGCCGCCGTCGGAGAGAACACATTTAAGCTCAAGCACTCGGCAAAGCCGGCCAACAGCTTTACGCTTTAACGACGACACACACCGGGGGACCGAACTGGAAGGCCCGTACCATGACGTCTAAAACTGCTCAGCCTGGCCGCACCCCGCTTCCCGTGGGGATTGCGGCTCCTGCCCGACGGGCCCTGGCCCATGAGGGAGTCGAAACACTTGAGCAGGTGGTGGCCCTCGGGGGCCGCAGATTGTCCGGAATGCACGGGATGGGCCCGCGCACCATGGCCCAGATCCAGGACGCGATGGACGAGCACGGACTGACGCTCCCGGCCGGGTAGCCGGCGCGGGAGCGTCAGGGTTGCGCCGGCGCGGGCGTCCGCGCCGGCCGTTATAGGCTGGCGGTATGACTGAATACCGCCGCGTAGGAAACTCCGGATTAGCCGTCTCCGTCGTTGGCCTCGGCTGCAACAACCTGGGCCGGGCCGGGACGCTGACGGAGTCCCAAGCCGGCACCGACGCCGTTGTCCATGCCGCGCTGGAGGCCGGCATCACCTTGTTCGACGTCGCGGACACCTACGGGCGGGAGCGGGGCCTCAGCGAAACCATGCTGGGCAAGGCCCTGGCCGGGCGCCGCGACGAAGTCATCGTGGCCACCAAGTTCGGCATGGACATGGACGGCGCCAACGGCAATGACTTCGGCGCGCGGGGATCCCGGCGCTATATCGTCTCGGCCGTGGAATCGTCCCTGCGGCGGCTCGGGACGGACTGGATCGACCTCTACCAGTTCCACACCCCGGACCCGCTCACTCCCATCGAGGAAACCCTCGCGGCCCTCGACGAACTCGTCACGAGCGGCAAGGTCCGCTACCTTGGCCACTCCAACCGTGCCGGCTGGCAGATCGCGGAAGCGGAATTCGTGGCCCGTGCCCGCGGAGGAGCGCGCTTTATCTCCACCCAGAACCACTACAACCTGCTGGACCGCCGGGCCGAACTTGAGGTCACCCCCGCCGCGGAAGCCTACGGACTCGGCCTGCTGCCATACTTCCCGCTGGCCAACGGACTCCTGACGGGCAAATACTCGAAAGGTACCGCGCCCGAGGGGACACGGCTCAGCCGGACCCGCACCCACCTGGTCCACGACGCCGATTGGGACCAGTTGCGTGCCTTCGGCGAGTTCGCGGCTGCGCGGGACCTCACGGAGGTGCAGGTGGCGTTCTCCTGGCTGGCGTCCCAGCCCTCGGTCAGCAGCGTCATTGCCGGGGCCACAAAACCGGAACAGGTCCGGGAAAACGCCGCCGCGGCCGCCTGGCGCCCCGACGCCGGGGAGCTCGCGGAACTCGACGAGATCTTCCCGCGGACACCGAAGGTCGCGCTGTTTTGAGCGTTCCCGCACCGCTACCCGCCGCGCCCACGGTGCAGGGGGACTCCGCTGTTCTGATGGACGCCGCCGCCTTGGCGGACTCCACCATCCTGATGGACGTCGACACCGGAATCGACGATGCCTTTGCCTTGGTCTACCTGCTGTCCCGGCCGGAGGTGAAAATCCAGGCCATCACCTGCACCGCCGGCAACGTCGGAGCCCGCCAGGTGGCGCTGAACAACCTGTCCCTCCTTGAGCTTTGCGGCCGCGCAGGAATCGAGGTGGCGGTCGGCGCTGAGGTGCCCTTGGAAATCCCGCTCGTCACCACGGAGGAAACGCACGGACCGCAGGGGATCGGTTACGCCGAATTACCGCCGCCACGCCAGCCGATCTCGGCCCGGCACGCCGTCGACGTCTGGATCGAGGAGGTGCGCGCCCGCCCGGGAGAGATCACGGGGTTGATCACCGGTCCGCTGACCAACTTCGCGCTGGCGCTGCGTCGCGAACCCGAGCTGCCGCGGCTGCTTAAAGGCCTGGTCATCATGGGTGGCTGCTTCAACTACCAAGGCAACACGACGCCGACCGCGGAATGGAATGTCTCGGTAGACCCGCATGCCGCCAAGGAAGTCTTCGCAGCCTACCGCGGGCTGCCGGAGGAACGGCTGCCGCTGGTCTGCGCATTGGAATCCACCGAGCGGATCGAGATGCGGCCCGAGCACCTGGCCGCCCTGGCCGCAGCCGCCGGCGCCGAGGAACCCGAACTCGTACTGCCCGAACAGCCGGAAGGGCTGCGCAGTACGTCGAGCAACCCGCTGGTGGCGTGCCTATCCGATGCGATCAGGTTCTATATGGAGTTCCACCGGCTTTACGATCAGGGCTACGTGGCGCACGTGCACGACGCATTTGCGGCGGCTGCCGCCGTCGGCCGCACCCCGGTCACGGCCCGGTTGGCAACGGTCGACGTCGAGACGGACTCACCGTTGCTGATCGGCACGACGGTCGCGGACTACCGCGGGCTGTGGGGACTGCCACCGAACGCCCGGATCGTCACCGGCAACGACCCGGAACAGTGTTTCGAGGAGCTGATCTCCTCGGTAGGGGCGTTGGCCGCAGGGCTGGGCGCCACGCCCTTCCGCTCCTGACGTGTAGGCCTGCGCGCCACGCCCGTACCGGATTGGGCCTCATCCTCGCAGGTCAGGCCTAGACTGACTCAAATGATGCCGGAACAGATTGACGCCGCACGCGGGAAGAACTCCCTTCGTGTGACCGCAGGGATCCTTGAGAGTTTCTGGCGTCCCGGTTCGATCGTGGATGCCGACGACGCCAGGGACGCGATGCTCGCCGTGGAACGTATCAGCGGCGGAACACCGATGCCGATGCTCTCGGAAATGACCGACGTCGAATTCAGTGCGGCGGCCAGGTACGAATTCGCGCAGAGCACCGGCGTGTCGGCCATCGCTGTCCTTGGCTCCAGTTCCGTCGACCGCGTCGTCGCCGCCGCGACCAGCAGGGAAGTGGGCTACCCGCACGAGTTTTTCACCTCCAGGGACGCCGCCTTGGCCTGGCTGAAGAGCGTTGCCACGCCGAAGGATCCATCCACGGCTTCCAACGGTCCACAGCCGAGCTGACGCCGCCGGCATCGGCCCGGCAACTGCGCTGCAGCATTCCCCGGCCCGGCGCCGCTAAGATGGTAGCTGCGCCGAGGTGACATGAGGCGGAAGTTGTTGACCCCAGCCGAAGGACCATACTCATGTCACGCCCTGCCCTCACCCTCCCCGCCCTGGGCCAGAACCCTGGACGCGGCCGCCGCGCGCTGGAGATCGCCGGCGCTGCCGCCATCGCCGGCACCTACGTCTTCCTCGTCCTCACCCAGCCCGCGGACATCGCCAATGGCCCGGCCAGCCTCCCGGCCCTCGTTGCCCTCGGCGGCTTCCTCCTCGGGGCCTTGCTGCTCCTGTTCGCTGTACTTCCGACTCTGCCCACATCCACCGTGGTGCTGATGCCCGTCGCCCTTGTGCTCAATGTGGTCCTCGGCCAGTTGATGGGAAGCACTGGTCTGCCGTTCTACTTCGACGCGATAGGCACGGTCCTGATCGCCGTCCTGGCAGGCCCGGCCGCGGGTGCCGCCACGGGAGCCCTCAGCAGCATTGTCTGGTCCTTCTTCAACCCCACGGTCCTGCCCTTCGCCGCCGGCGCGGCCCTGATCGGTTTCCTTGCCGGTCTTGCCGCCCGCGGCGGACTCTTCCGCCGCTTCTACCTGGCGCCCGTGGCGGGGTTCCTTACCGGCATCCTCGCCGGGGTCGTGTCCGCCCCGATCGCGGCGTTTGTCTTCGGCGGCACCGCGGGCGTCGGCACCGGGGCGATCGTCAGCGCCTTCCGGGCCATGGGCGACACTCTGCTCGCGGCCATCACGAAGCAGGCACTCATCTCGGACCCGATGGACAAGGCGATCGTCTTCGCCATCGCGGCACTGCTGGCGTACGCGCTGCCGCGCCGCACCACCTTCCAGTTTCCCTTCGTCCGCCGTTACCGGGTCCTCGCCGGACGAGCCACCCGGGGCACTGAAGCCTAGGTCCGTGACCGCCCGTCTCCATCCGCTCACCAGCCTGACGGCAGCGGTTTGCATCGCGGTCATCACGACGGCGGCATCCTCGTGGGTGCTTTCTTTCGCCGTCGCTGCCGTGGCTGCCGGCGCCGCGGTCCGGTGGGGAGTGGGGGACAAGGTGCTGAGCGCCGCGGCAGTGATCCTGACACCGTTGGCGCTTTCGCTGCTGATGCTGCACGGATTGTTCTTTCCCGAGGGCCACACCGTCCTGGCACAGTGGGGACCGGCACGGGTCACCGCAGAGGGATTGCGCTTCGCCCTGGAACTGATCACCCGCACCGCCGTTCCGGTGCTGGTGTTCCTCTTGTTCTCCTTTACCGTCAGCGTCCCGGACCTCGTGTCGGTACTGGCCGGGACACGGTTGCCGCCGCAGTTCGGCTTTGTGCTCGCGTCCACGCTGACGCTGTTGCCTGCCATCGCAACCCGATCGAGCCGGATCCTTCAAGCCCAGGAGGCCCGCGGCCTGGTACTCCGGCGCGGACTGCTGCCGCGGCTGGGGGCCGTGCGGCTGCAGATGGTGCCGCTGGTTCTGGGCCTCATGGAGGAGGCGGGCCAGCGCGCCCAGGCGCTGGAAGCACGGGGCTTCGGCAGTCCCGGTCCGCGCACCAGTTTCCGGGTGGTTGCCGATTCACCGGCCCAGCGGCGCTTCCGTGCCGCGGCCATTCTGGCAGCCGCCGGCGCCGTGGGTTTCCGCCTCGTGCAGCCCCTTATGCAGCCTTCGGCGCAGTCCTTTATGTTGTCCCTTCCCCAGTCCCTTACGGGTCCGGGCTGGTGACGGGACGGTGATTATCGCTCCGCCGGCCCTGGCTGCCTCCATTGAGTCCTTCACCTACCATGGAGACGCCGCGCCCGCGCTTCAGCAGGCCGAGCTGTCGATCCGCCCCGGCACCCTGACGGCTGTGCTCGGCGGGTCCGGCAGCGGCAAAACCACGCTGGGCAAAGTGCTGGCCGGCTGGCTGCGGCCGGGCCACGCAGGCGCGCTGACCGGCAGCCTGGCCCTCGGGACCGACCGGCTGGACTTTCACGGGGCGCCGACGGATCCACGGATCAACCCGGCGGCCTGGTCACACCGGGTGGGCTTCGTTCCGCAGGACGCCTCCGCCATGCTCTCCACCGTGCGGTCCACGGTGGCCGAGGAGCTGGCATTCGGCCTGGAAAACCGGGGCACGCCCCCGGAAGAGATGCGCCGCGACGTCACCCGTGCCGCCCGCATGACAGGTCTGGCCGGGTTGCTGCACAGGGACCCGGCGACGCTCTCCGGCGGCGAGCTGAGGCGGCTGGCGCTCGGCTGCGCCGTCATAACCAGTCCCGAAGTCCTGGTGCTCGATGAGCCGCTGGCATCCCTGGACGAGACCGGCGCCATCCAGCTCCACTCCCTGATCACGGAGCTGTGCCGCGCCGGGACGGCCGTCGTCGTCCTGAGCCAGACGGTCGATGCTCTGGTCCGTGCCGCCTCGGACTGGGTCATCCTCACCGAAGGCACGGTCACGGCCACCGGTACGCCGGAACAGCTGGCCGGCGCCGCAGCACTTGGCGAGGCCGGCGTCGTGGCACCCGGCCTGCCGGGTCACGAAACTCAGCCGCTGCGGCCCGGCCCCGGCACGTCTGGCCCCGGCATATTTGGCCCTGTCACGCCTGGGCCTGGCGCCGCCAGCGTTTTGGAACTCCGGAGTGTGTCCTTCGGCTATGCGGCCGCGCCGGGCAGGCTCCGGAAGCCGCGAAAGCCGCAAAAACCGCGAAGGCAGGCGGAGCCGGGGGAGTTCCGGCCTGAACAGATCCTGCGGAACCTGGACCTGACCGTCCGCCCGGGTGAAATTGTCGCCATCACGGGCCCCAACGGCGCCGGAAAATCCACGCTCCTCAAGCATTTCAATGGTCTCCTGCGGCCCGCGTCCGGGGACGTGCGGATCTGCGGCCAGAGCATCGCAGACAGCCCCACCGGGACGATTGCCGCGTCCGTCGGGCTGTTGTTCCAGCACCCCGGGGACCAGCTCTTCGAGCGGACTGTGCTGCGCGAAGTCCGCTTCGGGCTCCGTGACCTGCACGCCACCGGAAACACGGGGCGTCGCGGCTGGCTGCAGGCGCTCCGGACCGGGCAACGCTCAGGAGCAGGAACAAGGACAGGATCAGGAGCAGGAGCAGGAGCAGGATCAGGAGCAGGAGCAGGAACAGGAGCAGGAACAGGAACAGGGCAGTTGTCCCGGGAAGAGGCCGAAGCGACGGCGCTCGAGGCGCTGGCCGCCGTCGGGCTTGCCGCTTGGGCCGGGGAACACCCGGCCGAGCTGTCCGCGTCCCGGCAGCGCCTGCTCGCCCTCGCCACGGTGCTCGCCCGCGAGCCGGCCCTCCTCGTGCTCGATGAACCCACGGTCGGGCTCGACCGTCACGGACTGGCGCTCCTCCGGACCGCCGTCGACGCCGCCGCCGCCCGCGGGGCCGGAGTTGTCCTGGTCACCCATGACCAGGTCTATGCCCGGGACCACGCACACCGGGTCCTGGAGCTCCGCGGCGGAAGACTCAAGGACCAGCGCGACTGACCGGCGCGACTGACCGACGCGACTGACCAGCGACTGACGGACGCCGACCGGGCGGGCGAGGACGGCGGAAGGCCCCGGATGGCGGGGCGGCGCAGGATGAATTTCACGGTGCCGCTGCCATGGTTGTACCGTCACAGGCATGACGATCTTTCCTGCGGCAACGCTGCCTCCGGCAACACAGCCTGTGGCAACGCTGCCCCCGGCAACGCAGCCTGCGGCAACGCTGCCTCCGGCAACACAGCCTATGGCCGGCACCGAATGAACCCGCAAAGGGCGCAGAAGACGGCCCTGGCCGCTTTCGGCGCGCTCGGGTTGATCTGGGGCAGCAATTTCAT
>JBFGBS010000024.1:0-11338 GCA_041567475.1 Arthrobacter sp. | reverse complement strand
TTTATGAAGGATTGAGGGGCGGAGAACTGCTGCAGCCACTGGGGGTAAACGTGTTCCCGCGTTAAGGGAAGCCCACCACAGAAGACACACGTTCTCATGGATCAATATCGTAGCGCCGAGAACGCTGCCATTTTCTCGCGACGCAAAGACCTGGCGCGCCAGTTGCCTTGGTCGAGTCAAAAACGACCCTTTCTGCTGTGCTCCGCAATGCCGGTAGCGGCTCGTTGCCAGTGCCGATAGCAATTGCGCCGCAGTGGCCGGCAAGTCGGCGCCCGGCGTGTCAATCGTTGGCAAGGATGGGAACGGGCTCAGACGGTCAGAACTCGAGTGCGATATCAAAGTTGATCATCAGACGCAGGGGGCGTTTTTGACCGTCAGGTTGTGGTATACCCCAAACTGACGTCAGGGTGCGTGCCGCCGTTCATGTCAGGTTGAGGTGGGCTGTACTTTTATTGACACTCGTTGCCGCGGGTCTTTGGGTTCATCCTGACACCTGTTGTCAGTTCAGATGTCGCCTGCCCGGATGTCAGAATTTGTTGGCGCGTCGGCCCTTGGCCGGCGACTCCCTGTTCAGAATCTGTCGGGCATTTGCAGAAGTTCGACAAGTGTCGATTCATGCGCAGAGCTCGGAGCAAGGTAGAAGGGCGTCTGAGGATCGGTGGGGTCTGGAGGCAGGTAACGCCATGTTCTTCTCCATCTGGAGCTGCTGGGTCAGTTCCTCGTCGCTGAGAGGCCCATACGCCTCACGAAGTCTTCCTGTTCGTACAGCGCCCTGGATGCCGCTTGCTCCCGCTCCTCGGCCGTTTCGGTCTTCCAATCCATGATGTCCTTTTGTGTTGTCGCCGCCGAAGAACCGACAGTTTCAGCGGCCGTTCGAAGTGAACCGCACAGCCCAAAGTCACGGGCTCTCACATCTCGGTTCAAGTCGATGTTCAAGATTTCGCGATCTTTAAGCGGCACTCGTTTGGATCGCCAGGTGGTTGAGGGCCACCTGACACTACTGAAGCTCGGAGCCGAAGAGAAGGGTGCCGGTGGTCAACTGCCGTTCTCGCACGCCCGCAGTCCAGTCCAGGGCGCGGGACGGGTCGAGATGCTGTCTTTTCGGGCGGGGCCAGTCGGGTGGTTCGCCCAGCAGTGCCCATGCCGCCTGACGCGCGGCTCCCAGCGCCGCGTATTCGCGAGGTTCGGGCCATCGGACCTGGCGGCCGGTAAGGTCGGCCACCGCCTGCCGCAACGACATGGAGCGTGACCCGCCGCCGATCAGCGTTACCTGCCGGACGTTCAGGCCGGCCCGGACCAGATCCTCGATGGCTTCGGCGATGGCGCAGGCGAGGCCAAGGACGGCGGCGCGGGCAAGGTTTTCGGGTGTCATGGAGTCCCGGGTGAGGCCTACGAGAGCACCTTGGGACTTCGGCAGCAGGGGTGTTCGTTCTCCATCCAGATACGGGAGGAAACACAGCCCTTGTGCATCCGGCGGAGCTTCGGCGGCGAGTAGGTCAAGCTCGTCGAGGCTGAGTCGGAGCAGCCTCGCCGTGGAGTTCAGTGTCCGTGCGCCGTTCAGGGTTGCCACGATGGGCAGCTGAGCGCCGGCCGCGTCGGCCATGTCCGCGACGTGACCGGTCGGGTCGATGACGTGGGTGGTGTCGACCATAGAGACGGTCATGCTGGTACCTATCGACACAACGGCTTCGCCGGGCTCGGGGCCGAGTCCGAAGGCGGCCGCGGCGTTGTCCCCGCAGCCTGCACCAACGACAACCCCGGAAGTGGTAGTTCCGGGGCTTTCTCCGGGCCCCAGGACGCGCGGCAGGTCCGGTGTGCGACCGAAAGCGAATTCCAGGATGTCCTCCCGGTAGCCAGCGCCTGTTGAAGCCCAGTAGCCGGTTCCGGAGGCGTCTGACCGGTCTGTCGTCGGCCCGCCTTTGGCGCCCAAGAGCTGCCACGTGAGCCAGTCATGGGGAACCATGACCTGCCGGACTTGGCCGGCTGTCTCTGGTGCCGTGCGCGCGAGCCAGCGCAGCTTCGACACCGGGTGTGCTGCGGTGGGGATCATTCCGATTTCTCTGGCCCAGCGCTCGTTTCCGTATTCGTGCCGCAGGTCAAGTGCGCATTGGGTGGCGCGCTGGTCATTCCACAAGATTGCGTCGCACAGGGGGTTGTTGTCTTTTCCGAGCAGGATCGTCGTATGCTGCTGCGCGCTGACGGATACGGCTTTGACGCCGTGCAGGGATGCGGCGCCGACACCGGTAAAGGCGTCCCACCAGTACCGGGGATCAATAGCCGTGCCGTCGGGGTGTGGCAATGCGGTGGAGCTGTGCACGTTCCCCGTCGCAACATCAACGGTGATGTATTTGCAGCTCTGCGTCGAGGAGTCGACGCCGGCGACGAGTAGCGGCCGTGCCATTGTCAACCTCCGAGAAGTCTTTCAGCCGTGGCGCTGTCGGTCACGAGGCCGTTGAGGAGTCCGGAGGCCAATACCGCACGGATCGCCCTGGTTTTTGTCTGCCCGCCAGCAACTGCGATGACGGTGGGGATGGCGCGCCATTGTTCCTCGGAGATCGCAATACACCGGTCGTCGATGTCGTGGACGACCTCCCCGGTATCGGTGATAAGGGTGGCGCCGAATTCGGCTACGACGCCCCGGGCCAGCAGCTGTTCGCGGGCCGCGTCATCGAGTGCGCGATTCTTGATCATCTGGGAGTTCTCGGGCTTCCAGGACCCTACAGCTCCCAAAGCGATCGTTACCCGGGAGAACTGCTCAAAGGTTTGCTTGGTGTCCGGCTGCCGGCGTACGCCAACTGCGGCCTGCGCGTCGCTCATCACCACGGGCGAGTAGATTGTCCACGGCCGGACACCCGCGATGGCACTGACGCGGCGCATGACTTCCAGGCCAGTTTCCTGGAGGGGCCCTGCGACCCCTGCCAACTGCACCACCTCACACCGCGGCAGGGTGCTCAATGAGCGCGCCATGGCACTCAGGGTGCGGCCGGACGTAAGTCCAAGAACGTCGCTGTCGGTGAGGAGCTCGCTAAGCAGATCTCCTGCAGTGGCTCCCAGCTTCACCTGCAGGACGTCATCGGCATCGGAGGGAACATCGACAACAACAACGTGCTGAAGTCCGAAACGCTCCTTGAGCTGCACGGACAGGTCAAGCCGCACACCTGACGGGCTCTGGATGTCGATTCGAACGATTCCAGAACTCATTGCTTCATCCAGCAGTCGGCCGACTTTGAACCGACTCAGGCCGGTTTCATTGGCGATTTCGACCCGGGTCTTGTTCTGCAGGTAGTGCTGGGTCGCTATGTGCGCGATCTGCACCTGCCTGCCCGGCCCTAGTGCCTGTGCCATGAAATACCTCCACACGTCATTGGAGCACAGATTCCCAGCAAATGTTAGGTCTGCTCCTATGAGCGTTATTATATCATTTATGTGTTTTTTGCTCATGTGAGCACTAGGGATTAACTTATGTGCAAAAACGGCCTAGAGTGATATCAGCCACTCCCCCCCGTGGCGATGAGACGGCAAGTAAAGGAGCTCGATACAGGTGTCGACCGTCCAGTCCGACGACAGCAGTCCCGTCGTCCCCATGCTCGAATGTTCGGGCATCACCATGTCTTTCGGAGGGATCCCCGTTCTCAAAGGGATTACCTTCATGCTTGAACCCGGAACCGTTACTGCCCTCGCAGGCGAAAACGGCGCCGGGAAATCCACGCTCATGAAAATCGCCTCGGGACAGTACCGCCCCGACAGTGGCACGGTGCAGGTCCGCGGCCAGCACCTGCCAAGTGGCAACGCACAAGCCGCCTACGCACTGGGTGTCGCCATCGTCCCGCAGGAACTTGCCTCCATCCCCGAGATGATGGTTTACGAGAATCTGTTTATCGGGCGGGAGCTGAAGACCGGTTTCGGCATGCTCGACCGTGGGGCCATGATCAAGGCTGCGAAAAGCTACCTTGAGGAGTTCGGGCTGGAAACGGACCCGAAATCCCGCATGGCGTTGTTGCCCGTGGGCGTGCGTCAGATCATCGAGATCATTAAGGCAACCCGCCGCGGGGCACGCGTGCTGCTGCTGGATGAACCCACCAGCGCCATCGCGGAACGCGAAGTCGCGCGGCTAGCTGGCATCGTGCGCTCACTGCGCGATCAAGGCGTAGCTATCCTCTTCACGACGCACAAAATGGAAGAAATCCGGGCAATGGCCGACCGGGTGGTGGTGCTCCGTGACGGCATGCTCGTCACCGACACGCCGCTGACCGACATCACCGATGACGGCATCGTGACCGCCATGATCGGCCGCGAGCTCGATCAGCTCTTCCCCGACCGTCCGGACGCCGGGACCGGCACCGTGCTCGAAGTCAAAGACCTCGTCATCGCCGCCGGCGCGGAACCGATCAGCTTCACCGTGAAGCGTGGCGAAATACTGGGACTTGCCGGTCTTGTCGGCGCGGGACGCACCGAGCTCATCGAATGCATATATGGCATCCGCAAACCTGTCTCCGGGTCGGTCCGCGTATCCGGCACCACGCTAAAGCCAGGAGTCCCGCTGGGCTCGATCGCCCGGAACCTGGCGATCGTGCCGGAGGACCGTAAGGGCGCCGGCGCCGTACTGTCCATGAGCGTGCTGGACAACGCAACGCTGCCGCGCATCGCGGCCTTCTCGAAGTTCGGTGTCCTCAATGGCCGGAAGCGACGCGACGCCATCGGCACCATCATGAAGTCGATGCGGCTCAAGAGCGACGGCCTTGATCAGCGCCTCGACAACCTATCCGGAGGAAACCAACAGAAAGTCGTCTTCGGCCGGTGGCTGACCGGACAGGTCGACGCGCTGCTGCTCGATGAACCCACGCGAGGCGTCGACGTCGGCGCGCGCAGCGAAATTTACCGCATCATCACGGAACTCTCGTCCGCCGGAATGGCTGTCGTTATGGCCTCCAGCGACATGCCCGAGATCCTCAGCCTCTCCCACCGTGCCTTTGTGATGCGCGAACTCGGCGTTGTTGGCGAACTCGACCGCGCCCAGCTCGACTCCCCAGCCGTCCAGGACACCATCTTCCGACTCGCCTCCGGCCAGAATGCCGCATCCGTGAAAGAGACCACGCCATGACTACAACCATTGACACCGTTCCACCCCTGCAACGCCGAGGCGTGAAAGAAATCGCCGGCGGCTTCCTCGTCCGCCACATCATGGTCGTGGTGATGCTCTTCATCATCGCGTTCTTCGCCTATCGGAGCGCACGGTTCGCCACCCCCGATAACCTCACCAGCATTCTCATTGCGGCCGCACCTTTCGCACTCATCGCCCTCGGGCAAACGCTCGTAATCCTGACCGGCGGTATCGACCTCTCCGTCGGGAGCGTCATGGCCGCCAGTGCCATGGCCGCGGCCTGGACTGCGAAAAACGCAGGCGACAATCCCATGCTGCCTCTAGTCGCAGCGGTGGTCACCGGCCTGCTGGCTGGGTCCATTAACGGGCTCATCGTCAGTAGATTCGAAGTACCGCCGTTCATCACAACACTCGGGATGCTGACGCTGGCGTCCGGCATCGCTTACGTCATCGGCAACGGCGCCCCGATCAACGGACTGCCCGCCAGCTTCGGGTCATTTGCCAACACCCAGATCCTTGGCCTGACACTCCCGGTCATCCTCATGATCACTGCCATCTTGGTCCTTGCTTTCGTTATGAAGCGCACGACCTATGGCCTGCGTGTTTATGCGATCGGCGGCAACCGCCTAGCCGCCGAGATAGCCGGGGTCCGCTCCCGCAACATCTTGTTCAGCGTTTATGCAATCAGCGGCGTACTTGCCGGGCTTTCCGGCCTGATGCTCGCCTCCCGCGTCATCACCGGAGCCCCCAACCTCGGCCAGGGCTATGAATTGGACGCAATCGCCGCGGTCGTCATCGGCGGAGCGAGCCTCATGGGCGGCAGAGGAACCGTATGGGGCACCGCAATCGGGCTTCTGTTGATCCAGACCATCAATAACGGCTTGGACCTCCTGCTCGTGCCCGCCTATTGGCAGGACGTCATCAAAGGCGTGATCATCGTCGCCGCCGTCGGTGTCGATGTCTGGGCCGCCCGCCGCGGCCGCCGCTGACAACCCCGAATCCCTCCCACCAGCCCAACCCATCAGAAGGAACATCATGAATACCGCACTCTCAATGACGAAAAAGCTGCTCGCGGGCACCGCGATGGCGGCAATCGCCACTCTTGGCCTGTCAGGCTGCGGCGCAGGAGACCCCGCCGCCGCCGGCGGCGAGAAGACCATCACCGTCGGAGTGACCGTCTACGACATGTCATCGTTTATCACCCAAGGCAAGGAAGGCATGGAGGCCTACGCCAAGGCCAACGACATCAATCTGCAGTGGAACTCGGCCGGTGGGGATGTCTCCACCCAAGCCAACCAGATGGACCAGTACGTCAACAGCAGGGTCGACGCGATCATCATCGTCCCGGTCCAGGCCGACTCCCTGCAGCCGCAGGTCGCTGCTGCAAAGGCCGCCGGCATTCCCGTCATTGACGTCAACACTGCGCTTTCCGGCGCAGACCTGAGCGCAAGCGTCCAGCCCGATGACGTGGCCGCAGGGGAACAGGAAGCAACGATGATGGTGGAAAAGCTCGGAGGCAGGGGCAACGTCGTCATCCTTGAAGGCCCCATCGGCTCCTCCCCGCAGATCAACCGGGGCAAGGGCATCCAGAACGTGCTGGACAAGAACCCGGACATCAAAGTCCTGGCCAAAGACACCGCCAATTGGAAGCGCGACGAGGCCGTCAACAAGATGAGCAACTGGGTTTCCGCCTTCCAAGGAGAGATTGACGGCGTGATTTCGCAGAATGACGACATGGCACTCGGCGCAATCCAGGCACTGCGCGAAGCCGGCCTCACCAACATTCCAGTCGTTGGCATCGACGGCATCGAGGACGGACTCAAGGCCGTGCAGGCCGGAGACATGATCGGCACGTCCCTGCAGCACGGCACCGTCGAACTTGCCGCCGGCCTCGCCGTCGCCGCAAAGATCGCTCGTGGCGAGGACGTGGACAAGAAACCCCTCTACACGATGCCGGCCATTACCGCCGAGAACGTCGAGGACGCATTCAAGAACGTTGTAACGGGTCGGCAGGCCTTCCTGGAAAGCCTGCCCGAGCTTATCGACGAGAACCTTAAGAGCGGCAACATCGCCTTCGAGGGACTTCCGGGCCAGAGCCGGTAACCGCTCCATCCAACCGGTCGGGGCCCGATCGCCCCGGACCCCGGCCGCCACCCCTGAACAAGCTTCCGAACGGAGCGCACCACCATGACTGTCCTGTTCAACGACCCAGCCGATTTTGCCGAGGATCAGTTCGCCGGCTTCCTCGACCTCTATTCCGACCGCCTGCGAGGCGTCCCCGGCGGAGCCGTCGCCCACCGCTCCGAGACACCGCAGGTAGCGGTCGTCGTCGGCGGAGGCTCGGGGCACTATCCGGCCTTCTGCGGGATCGTCGGCCCCGGCTTCGCAACGGGAGCCGTCGTCGGTAACATCTTCACCTCCCCGAGCGCAGCACAGGTCTATTCCGTGGCCAAAGCAGCAGACCAGGGCAAGGGCGTCGTCCTTACCTTCGGCAACTACGCCGGTGACAACATGAACTTCGGCATCGCCGCCGAACGCCTGCGTAAAGAGGGCATCGACACCCGTATCGTCGTTGTCACCGACGACATCGCCTCTTCGCCCACCGAATCCGAACGCCGCGGCATCGCCGGCGACTTCACCGTCTTCAAAGCCCTCGGCGCCGCCGCCGCCTCAGGCCTGGATATCGACGAAGTCGAACGGATCGGCCGGGCAGCCAACGCCGCCACACGCACTTTCGGCGTCGCGTTCTCCGGCTGCACTATGCCAGGAGCCACCCAACCCCTCTTCACCGTGCCGGAGCAGCACATGGGCGTCGGCCTGGGCATCCACGGCGAGCCCGGTATCCGCGACGAACCACTCACAACTGCCGACCAGCTTGCGCGACTTCTCGTCACCGATCTGCTCGCCAGTGCACCGGCCCGCAAGTCCTCCCGCGTGGCCGTCATCCTAAACGGACTCGGCACCACCAAATACGAGGAACTCTTCCTCGTCTGGAAGACCGTGGCCCCGCTGCTGCGGGAGGCCGGCCTGGAGATCGTCGACCCCGAAGTCGGGGAACTCGTTACCAGCCTCGACATGGGCGGTGTGTCGTTGACGCTGATGTGGCTCGACAAGGAACTCGAGCACATGTGGAAAGCGGACGCCTACACACCGGCGTACCGTAAGCAGCGGTCTCTTATCCGTGATCTTCGTCCCGCTATAAGCGATGTCATCACTGCCGAAGCCCACGAAAACGCGCCCGTCCCGAGCATCGAAGCAGTCCCCGTCGCTGAACTCGTCGTCGACGGTTTCCGCATCCTGGCACGCACGATGCACGAGAACGAACACGAGCTGGGACGGATCGATGCTGTCGCCGGCGACGGCGACCACGGTCGTGGCATGGTCAAAGGCTCCGCCGCGGCACTCGCCGCAGCCCAGAGCGCAGCGAGGGCATCAGCGGGGCCCGCATGGATCCTCTCCAAGGCCGGACAGGCGTGGGCCGCCGCGGCCGGGGGCACCTCCGGTGTCCTTTGGGGTGCTGGCCTGGAAAGTGCCGGTGCCGCGCTCAATGATCAGGCGACCGCATTCGGTGGCGGCGAACTTGCCGCCGCAGTGCACGCTTTCGCCACAGCGATCACGGACCTCGGACGCGCGCGGCCCGGCGACAAAACAATGGTCGATGCGCTGCTGCCCTTCGTCGACACCCTCGAAATCGCGATTCTGAGCGGCAAGGACCCCGCCGACGCGTGGGCAACGGCGGCGTCGAGGGGAGTCAGCGCAGCAGCGGAGACAGCCGCAATGAGTCCGAAAATCGGACGTGCCCGCCCCCTCGCGGAGAAGAGTGTCGGGACTCCGGACGCGGGGGCTACATCCTTCGGCATGATCGTCAGCGCCCTTGAACGCTAACCCCAGCAAAAGAAAGGAACCAGACATGAGAGACAAGCAGTTGCGCGTCGTTGTCGGCTGCGATGACGCCGGATACGAGTACAAGGAAATCCTCAAACGGGATCTCGAAGCGAGCGGCCTTGTGGCCTCAGTAGTCGACGTGGGCGTCGGCTCAGACGGCCACACCGCTTACCCGCACATCGCGGTCAATGCGGCTCGGATGATCGCCAACGGCGAGGCCGACAGGGCGCTGCTCGTCTGCGGAACGGGCCTCGGAGTCGCCATCGCCGCCAACAAGGTGAACGGCATCCGTGCCGTCACCGCCCACGACTCGCTCTCAGTGGAGCGCAGCGTACTCAGCAACAACGCCCAGGTCCTGTGCTTCGGCCAGCGCGTTGTAGGCCGGGAACTCGCACGGCGTCTTGCCAAGGAATGGCTGACGTACCGATTCGACACCAGCAGCCCCTCGGCCGACAAGGTCCGGGACATCTGCGCATACGAAGAAGGATAAGACCAATGGAACAGAATTTTGAAGGCCGTACCGCCGTCGTGACCGGCGCCGCAAGCGGCATCGGCTATACCGTCGCGCACCACTTCGCCTCGCGCGGCGCCCGTGTCGTCGGCGTCGACCTCTCGGATCGCGTCGGAGCGCTCATGGCCGAACTCCCCGGTTCAGGCCACCACGGCATCGCCCGAGACCTCACTGCACCTGAAGCCGCGAACGAGGTCATTACCGAAGCCGTCCGTGTTGCCGGCACACCCCATATTCTGGTCAATTCGGCGGGCATCGCCCTGCTCGACCCGGCAGTGGATGTGCCCGCCTCCCGCTGGCAGGCCACCATGGACGTCAACCTGAGCGCTAGCTTCTACATGGCTCAGGCCGCCGGCCGGGTCATGATCGAGGCCGGCTACGGCCGGATCGTCAACCTCGCCTCCCAGGCCGCGGTAATCGGCCTCGACCAGCATGCAGCATACTGCGCATCAAAGGCCGCGATCGTCGGCCTCACCCACGTCCTCTCCCTCGAATGGGCACCCAAGGGCGTCACCGTCAACGCGGTATCACCGACGGTCGTCGAGACTCCGCTGGGCAAGAAAGCCTGGGCCGGGGAAAAAGGCGAGAAGGCCAAGCGCGACATCCCGGTCGGCAGGTTCGCCCAGCCCGAGGAAGTCGCGGCTCTCATCGCTTACCTCTCCAGCGACGTTGCCGCCATGATCACCGGCACCAACGTCCTGATCGATGGCGGATTCACCACCGTGTAGTAAGTCCCTCACACAGCAGCGGAACTCCGCGCACCGCGAGGCGGGTCCGCTGCTGTGTGATCCCGTAGGCAAGAACCACCCAGTACAGCCATACGTCGCCCCATAGGCCGACGTTCAGCTCGACCGGTCCCATCCGGATCCGTCGCTGTAGTCCCGAGACGCACGGCCACGCGTATCTGGTCTCCACCCCCTATTACCCCTTACAACGGCGCCGCAGGCTCCGTCAGCACAGAGAGGGCCCGTTTTCGTGCCACATTTGGAAGAGCAAGAACTGTCTTGGACCGATTTGGACCGGCGTGCGGTGGACACCGTCCGGGTGCTGGCCGCGGATGCGGTGGAGAAGGTCGGTAACGGCCACCCCGGCACGGCGATGAGCCTGGCCCCGGCTGCGTACCTGTTGTTCCAGAAGATGATGCGGCATGATCCGGCGAACCCGGACTGGCTGGGCCGGGACCGTTTCGTCCTGTCTCCGGGGCACACCTCCCTGACCCTTTACATCCAGCTCTTCCTCTCCGGCTATGGCCTGGAACTGAAGGACCTGCAGGCTCTGCGGACCTGGGATTCGCTGACCCCGGGCCACCCGGAGTACAAGCACACCAAGGGTGTGGAGATCACGACCGGCCCGCTCGGCCAGGGCCTGGCCTCCGCGGTCGGTTTCGCCTACTCCCAGCGGCGGATGCGCGGGTTGTTCGACGCCGACGCCCCCGCCGGCACGAGCCCGTTCGACCACACGGTCTGGGTCATCGCCTCCGACGGCGACCTGCAGGAAGGCGTGACCAGTGAGGCCTCCTCCCTGGCCGGACACCAGGAACTCGGCAACCTCGTGGTGATTTACGACGAGAACCACATCTCGATCGAGGACGACACCGACGTGGCGTTCACCGAAGACGTCCTGGGCCGCTACGAAGCCTACGGCTGGCACACCCAGCGCGTGGACTGGACCCGGACCGGTGACTACGTCGAGGACGTCGCCGAGCTGCACCAGGCGCTCCTCGCGGCGAAGGCCGAAACAAACCGGCCCTCCATCGTCTCGTTGCGGACCATCATCGGCTACCCGGCCCCGAAGAAGCAGAACACCGGCAAGATCCACGGCTCGGCCCTGGGTTCCGAAGA
>JBFGBS010000023.1:0-11501 GCA_041567475.1 Arthrobacter sp. | reverse complement strand
GCCCGGGCGCAGTGCCAAAGGCGCCACTTCTGGTTAGGCTGAGGCCATGATCACCGTCACCGGCACTGTCCGCTCCGACCTCGCGTCCGACGAGGCCCTCGCCTATCTGGCAGCCTTTGAGCACACACCGGAGTGGGACCCGGGGACCCCCGTGGTCCGGAAACTCTCCGAGGGGCCGGTCGCCGTGGGCCACCGCTATCACGCCGAGGCCGAGTTCCGGGGCAAACGCCAGACCCTGGTCTACGAGGTGGTTGAACTGACGGCATCCCGGATCAAGCTACGCGGCGAAAACAAGACCGTCATCTCCGTGGACACCATTGAGGTGCTCCCCGCGGGATCGGGATCCGAGGTCCGGTACAAGGCGGAATTCCAGCTCAAGGGGTGGCTCAAGATCGCCGAGCCGTTCATGAAGCCGGCCTTCCAGTCGCTGGCCGATCCCGCCATGGACGGGATGAAGAAAGCCCTCGACGCGAGGGCCTGACCGCAACGCCTGACAGCAGGAACGTATCGACCCGGGATTTCCCCGGAACAGGAGCACGCCATGACATCGCAGAATCCGGATCCACTGGAAAGCAAGCTGACCGGGCTGGAGCCGGGCGGCGGCGTGCCGCCCGGGGAGACACCCCCCGGGGAGGGATCATCCGTCGGCTCCCAGGAGCCGAAGGTCCGCGACGGCCGCGGATTCAGCCAGTACCTGCCGCTCGTGATCATCGCCGTGGTCGTGGCCTTCGTCCTGCTGTACTTCATCGGCTACATCGTCGGGCTCCTGTCCTAGCGGCAGGAGTCAGTCTTTCCAGTCGAAGAAGCCCTTGCCGGACTTGCGGCCCAGTTCGCCGCGCGCCACCTTGTCCCGCAGGATCTGGGGAGGTGCGAAGCGCTCCCCCAGCGTCGACTGCAGGTATTCGGCGATGCCCAGCCGGACGTCCAGGCCCACGATGTCCGTGGTCCGCAGCGGGCCGGTGGGGTGCTTGTAACCGAGGACCATGGCGTTGTCGATATCCGCGGCGGAAGCCACGCCTTCCTCCACCATGCGCATCGCTTCGAGCGCGATCGCCACGCCCAGGCGTGAAGAAGCGAATCCCGGCGCGTCGTTGACGACGACGGCGGTTTTGCCGAGCGCTTCGACCCAGCCCCGGGCCGCCTCGGCCAGGGGCGCTGCGGTCTGCTCGCCGAGCACCACTTCGATGAGGGTGGAGGCGGGGACCGGGTTAAAGAAGTGCAGGCCCAGGAAGTTGTGCGGGCGCCGCAGCTCCCGGGCGAGACCGTTGACGGACAGGGACGAGGTGTTGGAGGCCAGGAAGGCGTCGGCGGCGAGCCGCTCCTCGATGCCGCGCAGTGCTGTGACCTTGAGGTCCCAGTCCTCCGGGACGGCCTCGATGACGAGCCCGCGGTCCTGGAAATCGTTGTAGTCCACGCTCACGGACAGCCGGGACACCATCTCGCCCAGGTTGCCGTCGGTGGCACCGCGTTCGATGCTCTTGGCAGCGGCAGACTCGACCCGTTCGCGGGCGGCCTCGGCCGAGGCCTCGTCCCGTTCGACCACGAGGACGTGGGCTCCCTTGATCAGGAAGGCGTGGGCAATGCCGGCGCCCATCCGGCCGCCGCCGAGAACCCCGACCAAGTCGGGGAGGGCGCTGCCGGGGAGGGCGCTGGCCGGGAGGTTTGCGGGGCGGACGGAATCGCTCATGGCTGCTTCTCTTCTGTGGCAGGGGCCGGCCCGGTGGCCGGCGTCGCGGTCTGGTCGTTTGCTGCTTTTTTCGCCGACTTCCGGTCCAGGAAATCCTGCATGCGGTCGAACTTGGCCTGCGATTCGAAGAGGATGCCCTGCGCCAGCTGGTCGATGAGCGGGTGCGCCTCGGCCGGGGCGTGGAAGACGGACTTGGTGATCCGCACGGCCAGCGGATCCTGCCGGGCGATCCGGTCCGCGAGCCGGTGGGCCGCGGCCATCAGCTCCGGGGCCTCGTGGATCTCGGTGATGAGGTTGACGGCGAGGGCGCGTTCGGCGTCCAGCACAACCCCGGCCAGCAGGATTTCCTTCGCGACGGGTTCCCCCACCAGCTCTTTGAGCCGCCAGCTGGCCCCGGCCGCGGCGAGGATCCCGAGCCCGGTCTCCGGGTTCCCGATCCGCACGCCGGGGGTGCCGATCCGGAAGTCCGCGGCGTAGGCCAGTTCGGCCCCGCCGCCGAGGCAGAAGCCGTCGAGCGCGGCGATGACGGGCATCGGCAGTTTGGCGATCCGGACGAAGATCGTGGAATTAATGCCCTGCAGGGCGTCGTTCCGGCGTCGTTCGCGCAGCTGGGAGATATCCGCTCCGGAGGCAAAGACCCCGTCGGTTCCGGCGAGAATCAGCACCTTGGGCTCTTGCTCCAGCGCCGCACAGACCCGGTGGAGTTCATCGACCATGTCCTGGTCTATGGCGTTGCGGACCTCGGGCCGGTTCAGCAGCACCACCAGCCGGTCAGCGCCTTCCTGGATCTTGAGGGTGCGGAACTCCCCGGCGTCCAGGGCAGGTGCCGCCGGCATCAGACACGCTCCAGCAGCATGGCGGTGCCTTGGCCGACGCCGATGCACATGGTGGCGAGGCCGATTTTTGCGTCTTCGCGTTCCATCCGGCCGAGGAGGGTGATGGCGATCCGCGAACCGGACGAACCCAACGGGTGGCCGAGGGAGATCGCGCCGCCGTCGCGGTTCACAATGTCCGGGTCGAGTCCGAGCCGGCGCATGCTGGCCAGGGACTGGGTGGCGAACGCTTCGTTGAGTTCGACGGCGCCGAGGTCGCCGACGCTGAGCCCGCTCCGGGTGAGCACCTTGCGGGTTGCCGGGACGGGGCCGATGCCCATGATTTCGGGTTCGCAGCCGGCGGAGGCGCCGTCGATGATGCGGGCCCGCGGGGTGAGGCCGAGCTTTTCGATGGCGGCTTCGGAGGCGACGATGATGGCGGAAGCGCCGTCGTTCAGGGTGGACGAGTTACCGGCGGTGACCACGGAGCCGCCGGCGACGACGGGCCGGAGGCCCGCGAGCACATCCATGGTGGTGCCGGGGCGGGGGCCCTCATCCGTGTCCACGATGGTCTCGCCCTTCCGTGACCTGACGGATACGGGGACGATCTCGGCAGCAAAGCGCCCGGCCTCGATCGCTGCGATGGCTCGCTCGTGCGAGCGGACGGCAAACGCGTCGGCGTCCTCCCGGGAGATGCCGTCCACCCGGGCGACTTCCTCCGCGGTTTCCGGCATGGAGTAGGTCATCTTGCCGTCCCGGGAGAGTTCACCCTTTTCGAAAAGCGGGTTGACGAAGCGCCAGCCGATCGAGGTGTCGAAGATTTCGCCGGGCTTGGCGAACGCGGTCCGCGGCTTCTCCTGCACCCAGGGGGCCCGGCTCATGGATTCGACGCCGCCGGCGATCACGATGTCCGCGGCGCCGGATTTGATCATCTGGCTGGCCATGATGATGGCGCTCAGGCCCGAGGAGCAGAGCCGGTTCACAGTGATGCCGGGGATGTGCAGCGGCAGCCCGGCCAGGACGGTGGCCATCCGGGCCACGTTGCGGTTTTCCTCGCCGGCGCCGTTGGCGTTTCCGAGGATCACCTCGTCGATCGACTCCGGGTCAAGGCCTGCCCGGCTGACGGCTTCACGGAGCACCAAGGCGGCCAAGTCGTCGGGACGGACCGCGGACAGCGCCCCGCCGTAGCGGCCGACGGGGGTGCGGACGCCGCCAACGAGAAATGCCTGCGGTCCTGCAACTGCTGAAGCCATGGGTACATCCTTCACGCGATAGACGGCTCTGTCATCGAAAAGCTCTGCTGCCGGCGGCGGATGAGCGCTGGCACGCGTCTCATTTACCGACCGTTCGTTCTATAAAGATTACACGGCGCCGCAAGGGGGTCAATTACGCGGGCGGACTCCGCGGTCCGCCACCAAGGGGCCTTGAGCTGCGCCGGCACGGCGCGCCCGGCTGCGGCTTGCCGGAACCGGGGCCGGGCGGGACGCTAGAGCGACTCGGCCTTGGCTGCGATCTCTTTGAGGTCCCGGGCGAGCGCCTTGCAGGTGATCCGCATGCCGATCCGGCCAAAGACCGCCATCATGATCCTGCTGACCCGGGTGGGGTTAACGAGTGCGGCGCCGAACGTGAGCGTGAGGTCCGTCCCGCCGTCGCGCTCCACGAGGGTGAACCGTGAGGTGTAGTCAGCGCCGCCCTGGAACGCTTTGACGGCCGTGCTGCCGCCGCGGCCCGCGGCTGGCGGCTCGCACTCGGATACCCACATCTCCACCGTTTCGGCGCGGCCCATCACGCGGCGGGTCTCCTTCCAGCGGGTACCGACGGCATAGGGCCCGTCGGAGAGCATCTGGACGGATTCGATGCCCGACAACGTGGCAGCCGCTCCCGGAATATCCGTGATGACGGACCAGACGGCGTTGGCCGGGGCGTGGATGTGCTGGGTAAGGCTCGTAGTGTGCTCCATGACTCGAGCCTAGCCGCGCGGAGGCCGCCGGCTCACGCCATAATTCGTGTCCGCACACCCCTTGAACTGCTAAGTATGCTTTGTGTTACCGTGGATTTGTTGGATTCAACTTCTATGGGAAGGCGGTTCGTATCATGGGCATTGGAGACAAGATCCAGAACGAGGCTCAGGACCTTGGCGGCAAAGCCAAGGAAGCGGCCGGAGACGCCACGAACAACGAAGAGCTGCGCGCCGAGGGCCAGAAGGACCAGGTCGCAGCCGACGCGAAGAAGGTTGGCGAAAACGTCAAGGATACCTTCAAGTAGGACTAGTGTTGAGGGTATCTGCGGTGCCGGGCTTTCCTTTGGGGGAAGCCCGGCACCGTTTTTTTGTGCCCCGTTCCTCTTCGCCACGGGGGGCCGGGGGCTGCCGCTTCCGCGGCGGGCCGGCTAGTTGAAGAGCTCGCTCTTGGGCTCGTTGTCCTTGACCTTCTGCCAGCCCAGCCACAGCACGAGGGCGAAGAACGGGATGGTGGCCAGGGTCCACAGGCCCAGCGGGAAGACCGTGCCGGTGTCCTTGTCCGTCATGGTGTCGAAGCCGATCAGCACGGTAATGGCCAGCAGGGCGGCCAGCCCGGCCCAGCTGGTCCAGGGCGCGCCCGGCATCGGCAGGGACGAGACCTTGCCCTTCTTGTGCCGCAGCGCGATCTGGCTCGCGAAGATCGAACCCCAGGTGAAAATCACGCCGATCGACGCGGAGTTCAGCGCGAGGTCGAACGCATGCGATCCGCCGAGCCAGACGTTCAGCAGGATGCCGACGAGGTAGACGCCCGCGATGGCGAAGATGGCCGCGAATGGCACGTGCCGGCGGGACATCAGTGTGAGCCACTGCGGAGCATGCCCATTGTTGGCCATGGTCCGGAAGATCCGGCCGATCGAGTAGAGGCCCGAGTTGCACGAGGACAGCGCGGCGGTGATGACGATCATGTTCATCACGTCGCCCATCCAGGGCATGCCCATCTGGCCGAACACGGTAACGAACGGTGACTCGCCGGCCCGGTACTGGTCCGAGGGCAGCAGCATCGCGAGCAGGGTCACGGAGCCCACGTAGAACACCACGATCCGGACCACCACGGCGCGGATTGCCCGGGGCACTTCGCGCTCCGGGTTCTGCATCTCCCCCGCCGTAATGCCCACGAGCTCGATCGCGTTGTAGGCGAAGATGACCGCGTTCAGGACGAGGATCATCACGAGCGCCCCCTTGGGGAACATGCCGCCGTCGTCCTGGAAGAGGTTGGCCACCGAGGCGTTGCCGTCGCCGACTTTGGCGTTGGTGGCCACCATGAACGTGCCCACGGCCAGGAAGATGATGATCGCGCCGACTTTGAGGCAGGATGCCCAGAATTCGAATTCGCCGAAGGCTTTGACGCTGAGCAGGTTCACGCCCACCAGCAGCACCAGCGCGGCAACGGCGGAGAGTTCCACCGGGACGTTGGGGAAGAAGAATTGGAAGTACAGGCCGATGGCGATGAGTTCCGCGATGCCGGTCATGGCCCAGTTGATGAAGTACATCCAGCCGGAGAGGTAGGCGCCCTTCTTGCCGAACATTTCGCCGGCGTAGCTGACGAACGACCCGGAGGTCTGGCGGTACATGATCAGTTCGCCCAGGGCCCGCATCAGCAGGTAGGCGATGACGCCGGCGATGGCGTAGGAGAAGACCAGCGCGGGGCCGGTGGAGGCGAGCCGGCCGCCGGCGCCCATGAAGAGGCCGACGCCGATGGCGCCGCCCATCGCGATCATGGTGACGTGGCGGCGGCTCAGCGTCTTCTGGTAGCCCTCGGCACTGAGGGTCGGGTCAGCGACGACGGCGGTGGCCGGCGCGCTGTGCAGTTCTGTCTGGGGCACAGCTGTTCCTTGCAGTTCAAATGGTGGCCGGGGTCGGGCCGGGGTAGGCGCGCACGAAATTCGCAGCTGTTGCCGGACGGGGCAATAACCTGCGCCGGGCCTCGCATGAGGCCGAAGCTTCGGACGGCGTGACTATCCTATGCGCTTGGGGCGCGCGTCCGGGACCGCGACCACGCCCCGCCCGGCACACCGGTCCCGGCGCCGGTCAGGGCACCGGTCAGGGCACCGGTCAGGCGGCCAGCGCAGCGGCTTTCCGGCGGCGGGCCTTGGCGAGGCGGGTGCCGATGAGGCCCTGGCGCGGGCTGAACAGATACACCGCGGCGAACACCGCGCCCTGCGTCAGCACCACCATGCCGCCGGAGGCGGTGTCGAGGTAGTAGCTCAGGTAGATGCCCGTCACTGAGCTGACGCCGGAGATCACCGGGGCGATCACCAGCATGCTGGAGAACCGGTCCGTCAGCAGGTAGGCCGTGGCGCCCGGGATGATCAGCATGGCGACCACCAGCACCACCCCCACCGACTGCAGCGCCACGACGGACGTGAGGGCCAGCAGCCCCAGCAGCAGCGCCCCGAGCCGCTTCGGCGACAGCCCGATTGCGTGGGCGTGGGTGGGATCGAAGGCGTACAGCGTCAGATCGCGACGTTTCAGGATGAGGATGGCGAAGGCCACAACACCCAGGACCAGCACCTGGATCAGATCCGGGACGCTCACGCCCAGCAGGTTCCCGAAGATGATGTGGTTGAGGTCCGTCTGACTCGGGGTGACGGAGATCAGCACCAGGCCCAGGGCGAACAGCGTGGTGAACACGATCCCGATGGCTGCGTCCTCCTTCACCCGGCTGGTATTGCGCACAACGCCGATCAGGGTCACCGCGATCAGCGCGAACACCAGCGCGCCGAGGGCGAACGGGGCGCCGGCGATGTAGGCGAGCACAACCCCCGGGAGCACCGCATGGGAGACGGCGTCGCCCATGAGGGACCAGCCGATCAGCACCAGCCAGCAGCTCAGCACGGCGCAGACAATGGCGGCGAGCGCCGTCGTGATGATGGCCCGGACCATAAAGCCGTAGGTCAGGGGCTCCATTATCAGGTCAAGAAGCTCCATGGGTCAGCTCCTGCCCTGCGGGCTCAGGTCGCTGTCCGGCAGGTCCCGGTTCAGGACGTCGAGGCCGAATGCCTTCGCGAGGTTCTCGGGTTTCAGAGCCTCTTCCGGGGGGCCATGCATCAGGACCCTGCGCATGAGCAGCACGGCTTCGTCGCAGAGCTCCGGCAGCGCGTTCAGGTCATGTGTGGACAGCAGGATGGTGCAGCCGTCCGCGGCGAGCTCGCGCAGGAGCCTGCTGATGGTGGCTTCGGAGCGCTTGTCCACCCCGGCGAACGGCTCGTCCAGGAGCATCATGGTGGCGCCCTGGGCTATCCCCCGGGCCACAAATGCCCGCTTCCTCTGGCCGCCGGAGAGCTGTCCGATCTGCCGGTCGGCGTACTCCGAGAGCTCCACCCGGTCAAGCGCATGGTCGACGGCGGCCCGGTCCGCCTTGGACGGCCGTCTGGTGAAGCCCTGGTGGCCGTAGCGGCCCATCATCACCACGTCGCGCACGGACAACGGAAATTGCCAGTCCACATCCTCGCTCTGCGGGACGTAGCCGATCCCGCCGGCCTTGCGGGCCTTGGCCGGGGATTCCCCGTGGATGAGGATGCGGCCGGCGTCGGGCTTGATCATGCCCATGATCACTTTGAACAGCGTGGACTTGCCGGAGCCGTTCATCCCGATCAGTCCGCAGATCCGGGCCGGGCCGATCGTCAGCGACGCGCCGTCGAGCGCCAGGACTTCGCCGTAATGGACGGTGACGTTCTCCACCAGGATCGCCGGGGTGCTCATGATCCGGCTCCGGTCAGGGCAGCGGTGATGAGGTTGGCGTCGTGCCGGATGAGGTCCAGGTACGTGGGTACGGGGCCGTCGGCTTCCGAAAGCGAATCCACGTACAGCACACCGCCGAACTTGGCACCCGTGGCTCCGACCACCTGGCGCATGGGAGCGTCGGACACGGTGGATTCGCAGAAGACCGCGGGGACCTGGTTGGCCTTCACGTATTCGATGGCCCGGGTGATCTGCTGCGGGGTCGCCTGCTGTTCTGCGTTCACGGCCCAGATATAGACTTCCCGGAGCCCGGCATCACGCGCCAGGTAGGAGAAGGCGCCTTCGCAGGTGACCAGGGCCCGCTGGTTCTCCGGGACACCCTCGAGCTTGCGGATCATCTCATCCTGGACTGCCTGGAGTTCGGCTTTATAGGCGGCCGCGTTCGCCTCGAACACCGCGGCGTTCTCCGGATCGAGCTTCGAAAAGGCCGTGACCATGTTGTCCACGTAGCGCTGGACATTCAGCGGGGACATCCAGGCGTGCGGGTTCGGCTTGCCCTGGTAGGAGTCCTCGCCGATCTGCATGACCTCCACGCCGTCGCTCACGACGGCGTGCGGAACGTCCAGTCCGTCGACGAACTGGGAAAACCAGGCCTCAAGGTTCAGCCCGTTATCCAGGATGAGGTCCGCCGCGGAGGCCTTGCGGATGTCGCCCGGGGTGGGCTCATACCCGTGGATTTCGGCGCCGACCTTCGTGATGGACTCGACCCGCAGCTTGTCTCCGGCGACGTTTTGCGCCACATCGGCGAGCACGGTGAAGGTGGTCAGGACCACCGGCCGGGTGTCCCCGGATGCCTGCCCGGCGGCGTCGCCGCACGCCGCCACCGGCAGGAGGAGACCGGCGACAACGGCGGCTCCAACTGCCCGGCGAATGATTTTGGCGAACCGAAACACATTTTTAGGCATACCGAATATTCTACGGGGCGTCGGCTTCGCCCCGCAATGCCCGCCCCGCGGAACGTTAGGCTAGTGGTATGGGCACAGCTCTCCGCAGACTTCCGGCGCCGCAACCGGAGCTATACCGGTTCTCCCGCCTCGACCTGACCACCGCCGGGCTCTACGTCGCCGTGGCTGGATTCTTCACGATTGGCGGTGAACTGCTGGCACCGCTGCTGGTCCAGCTCTCACCCAATCTGGCGGTGGCGTCCTATGGTGTGAACCTGCTTTTCTACGGGACCATCGGCCTGCTCGCCCTGGCGGCCGTGCGGGCCGTGGCGGCACGGGATCTCAGGATCCTCGCCACCCGGCCCTGGTTCACGCTGCTTATGATCCCGGTGTCGCTCGTGGCGATGCTGATCCTGACCGCCGTCCTGGTGTCGCTCAGCGGCCCGGTGCAGACGTCCGCGAACCAGGCCGGCCTCCAGGCGCTGATGCAGCAGGTCCCGGCGTGGCTGATGGTGCCCTTGCTGGTGATCGTGGGTCCATTCGTGGAGGAGTACATCTTCCGGCACCTGCTGATCGGAAAACTGAGCCGGCGGATCAACCTGTGGGTCTGCTGCGCGTTGTCCGTGGTGCTGTTCGCGGCCCTGCACATCGTGGGTCAGGAAGCCGTCACGCTGCAGGCCCTGATGCCGTACCTCGCGATGGGCGCCGTCCTGGTCTTTGTTTATGTCTGGACCGGGAAGAACGTGATGTTCGCCTACCTCGTCCATGCCGCGAAGAACCTCCTGGCGGTCGTCTTCATCTACGCGGTCCCGCCCGATGTCCTCGAACAGCTGCAGCAGATCCAGCCCTAACCCCCTCCCCAGGGCAACGCGGGGTCACGTCTCGCCGATGTTTGTGACCAACAGGGGCGAAAAGTGACCCCGCGTTGCTGGGGAATGCCCCTTCCCGGGACCGGCACCGGGCCGTAGGTTCATGGCATGCCACTGAACATTCAGATCGTCGTTGACTGCACCGACCCGCATGAGCTCGCCGACTGGTGGGCCGAAACCCTGGACTGGGCCGTGGAGCCGCAGGACGAGGACTTCATCCGCACCATGATCCGCCAGGGGTTCGCCACGGAGTCAGACACCCGGTTCCACCACGGGAAGCTGGTGTGGCGCGCCGGCGCCGCCATCTCCCCGGCCGCGGAACTAGGCGTGAAACCTCCGCCGCGCCGCATTCTGTTCCAGGCCGTTCCGGAGCGGAAAACGGTCAAAAACCGGCTTCACTGGGACGTGAACCTTGCCGGCGCCGACCAGGACGCCGTGCGCGCGGCACTGGAAGCGCGGGGCGCGACGTTCCTGTGGAGCGCCAGCCTGGGGCCGCATTCCTGGCACACGATGGCCGACCCGGAGGGCAATGAGTTCTGCATCAGCTGAGGCGATTACTAGACTCTGACTGTGAGCAACGAAATCCCCGCCAAGGTATCCGACGTCTTTGACCCGTCCCGGTGGCGCACCGTGACCGGTTTTGACGACTTCCAGGACATGACCTACCACCGGCAGGTGGAGCGTTCCGCGGACGGCACATCGGTGCGGGACCTGCCGACGGTCCGGATCGCCTTCAACCGGCCCGAGGTCCGCAACGCCTTCCGGCCCGGCACCGTAGATGAGCTCTACCGCGCCATGGACCATGCCCGCATGACCCCGGACGTGGCCACGGTGCTGCTCACCGGCAACGGACCCTCCGCCAAGGACGGCGGACACGCCTTCTGCTCCGGCGGGGACCAGCGGATCCGCGGCCGCGACGGGTACCGGTACGCAGTACAAGACACCGAAGGCGAGACCACGGAGACCGTGGACCCGGCCCGCGCCGGCCGGCTCCACATCCTGGAAGTCCAGCGGCTCATGCGCACCATGCCCAAAGTGGTGATCGCCGTCGTGAACGGCTGGGCAGCGGGCGGCGGCCACTCCCTCCATGTCGTCGCGGACCTCACCATCGCCTCCCGGCAGCACGGCAAGTTCAAGCAGACCGACGCCACCGTCGGCAGTTTCGACGCCGGCTACGGCTCCGCGCTGCTTGCCCGGCAGATCGGCCAGAAGGCAGCCCGCGAGATCTTCTTCCTGGCCCGCGAGTATTCCGCCGAGGACATGGTGCGGATGGGCGCCGTCAACGAAGCCGTGGACCACGAGCGGTTGGAGGACGTGGCCCTGGAATACGCCGCCGATATCGCCCGGCAGTCCCCGCAGGCGATCCGGATGCTCAAGTTCGCCTTCAACCTGGCCGACGACGGGCTCGCCGGCCAGCAGGTTTTCGCCGGCGAGGCCACCCGGCTGGCCTACATGACGGACGAGGCGGTGGAAGGCAAGGAGGCCTTC
>JBFGBS010000022.1:0-11575 GCA_041567475.1 Arthrobacter sp. | reverse complement strand
TCTGCCCACTGATTGGTTCGGCGGGATTGGCCATCGTTGGGTTGGTCAATTCAAGCGGGTGACTCCTTTTCCGGCGAGGGCTTGGGTGAGGCGGACGGAATCGCCGCTGGTCTGGCAGACGTGGGCGTGGTGCAGCAGCCGATCAACGGTGGCAGTGGCGAGGGTCTTGGGCATGAGCTCATCGAACCCGGCGGGGTGGAGGTTGGAGCTGATCGCGACGGACCGTTTTTCGTAGGCGGCGTCCACGACCCGGTAGAGGCCTTCGGCGGCGTCCGTGGCCACCGGCAACAGGCCTATGTCATCAATCACCACGAGTTCGGCGCGCAGGATCCGGGCCACGGCCCGGGTGACGCTGTCATCGGTGCGGTGCGCGCGGATCAGCACGCCGAGGTCCTCGAGCCTGAACCACGCCACCCGCATCCCGGCTTCCACGGCCTGCTGGCCGAGTGCTTCGAGGAAGAACGTCTTGCCGGTCCCGGAGGGGCCGCAGACGACCAGGTTCTCCCGCCGGGTGATCCATTCCAGGGTCCGCAGCGCCTGCTGGGTCGGGGCCGGGATGGAGGACGCGGCCGGGTCCCAGGCATCGAAGGTCTTCCCTGTCGGGAACCCTGCTGCTTTGCGGCGGGAGGCGAGCATGGACCGGGCCCGGCCGGCGGCTTCTTCGGTGAAGAGGGCTTTGATGACCTCGGCTGGTTCCCACCGCTGCGCGCGGGCTGTCGCGATCAGGTCCGGTGCCAGCGCCCGGGCGTGGGGCATTTTCAGGGACCGCATCAGGGCCTCCAGGTCAGCCGGCAGCGGCGGAGCCGCGGTGTTGGTCGTCGTGACGGGGCTCATCGGGCCTCCTCCGGCGTGATTTTGGTTGTGGTAGTCAGTGCGGGGTTGCCGATCGCGGCCCACGCGCCGGTTCCCTGAGTCAGCGAGCTCGCTTCGTTGGCCGCGTGGGTGGTGGTGCGGCGGATGTTGGCGTTCAGGATCGAGGCGAGATCCTGGTGCGCGAACCGGCCATGGAGTGCCGCGTCGCCCAGGGCCCGGTCAACCTGGTCGGTGCCGGCGATTTTGGCCAGCGTGACGGCTTCGGCCATTTTCACGTTCATCCGTGCCGTTCCGGCCGCGGCGGCCTCGATCAGCCAGGTCCTGGCGCCGTCACCGATGGCCAGGAACGCGGCTTCGTCCGCGCCGCGTGCCCTGACCTCGTAGTCGCCGGGGATCCGGGTCCTGGTTCCGGGGAAGTGTTCGTCGTTGATGGCGGGGCTGCCGGGTCGTGCCCGGTCGTGGCGGGCGACTTCGACCGGGCCGGAGGCACCGGCGTGGACGATGATGACCTGCTCGCCGGGTCCCGTCCCGTGGGTGCGCACGAACACCCGGGCTCCGAGCAGGTGCGCCGGGACGGAGTATTGGGCGTTCTCGAAGGTGACCATCGGGGTGTTCTCCGGAACGGTGCGGGCGAGTCCGAACGCGACCGTGTGGGCGGTATCGGGGATCCGGTGCAGTCTGGGGGCTTCCTCGGCGAGCATGGCCGCGGGTTTCCGCCGCGTCATCCGGTGCTCTCGGTTGTTGACCTCGTCCATGAACGCCGCGCAGGCAGCTTCGAGTTCGGCGAAGGTGCCGTACTCGTCGCGGAGGTTGGTGTCCTTGGGCACGATGTCGGCCTTGGCGAGTTTCACGGACGCTTCGACCCCGCCCTTGGTGGCAGGATCCGCCGGCTGGCAGGTCAGCACGGTGACCCCGTAGTGCCGGGCGAAGTCCAGGGTCTGCTGGTTCCGCACCGGAACCCCGGCGACATGGGCGGTGGTGACGGTCTTCTCGTTATCCGTCAGGACATAGGTCGGTGCTCCGCCGAGGATCCGAAAGCACCGGTCCAGGGCGGCGAACACGCTCGGCGCCGTCCTGTCCTTGAGCGGGATCACGATGCGGAACCGGGAGAACGCCAGCCACGCCACGAACAGGATCGTCTTCACCCCGCCGATCCGGGGCCCGTCGCCGAAGTCGTACTGCAACCACATCCCCGGCTCGGTGATCCACGGCCTGTGCACGCGGGTATGGCCCAGCCGCCATGCGGCCTTGACCTGCGCGATCGCCCGTCGGGTGGAACGTTCCGAACCCGTATAGCCCAGGGCGAGGAGCTTTTCGTGAGCCTTGTCGGCACGGATCCGGCCCTTCGAGGACTCAACCCATTCTTCGATCTTGGGCAGGTACGGGTCGGTGACCCTGCCGCGGGCCGTTGGCTCCCCGATCGGCCGGCCGGCATCCCTGGCAGCGACGTGTTTGGCAACGGTGTGGTGCGAGCAGCCCGTGAGCTCCGCGGTGGCGCGCAACGATCCGGTCAGATCGTAGGCAGCAAGAATTTCCATGATTTCTCCGTCAGACTTCATACAGGGCCTCTTCCTGGTTTGCTTTGGTGCGCTTAGACACCGTCATCAAACCCCAGGGAGAGGCCCCCACCGCTTAAGACGCGGTCGGTTCAGTAAGGAAGTGGGCAGATCTCATGGCCACCGTCGGGCAGTTCTACTGGCCGTCAGGCGAATTCTAGAGGTCGATGCAACACCCGAGGTCAATGGGCTATCAGTAAATCACGTAAACGCTGGGCTGGGGTGTCCCAGTCCAGCGTCTTGCGTGGTCGGGCGTTGAGTTGCTGCGCGACGTGCTCCAGGTCCTCGGGTCCGTAGGCGTTCAGGTCGGTGCCCTTGGGGAAGTACTGGCGCAGCAGCCCGTTCGTATTCTCGTTGGATCCGCGCTGCCACGGGCTGGCGGGGTCGCAGAAGTAAACGTCCATATCGGTGGCGATGCTGAAGGCCTTGTGCTTGGCCATTTCGGCGCCCTGGTCCCAGGTGAGGGATCCGCGCAGATGCGCCGGCAGGGTTCCCATGGTCTGGATCAGCCCGTCCCGGACCGATTCGGCGGTGTGGTCCAACGGCAGGTGCACCAGCATCACGTATCGGGTGGTGCGTTCCACCAGCGTTGCGATCGCCGACTGGTTGTAGGCCCCGGTTATTAAATCCCCTTCCCAATGGCCTGGGACGGCGCGGTCTTCGATCTCGGCGGGGCGTTCGGAAATGTTGATCATCGGGTCGCGGAAGCGCGTGGTGCGTTCCTCGGGGCTTTTCTGCTGCTTGCGGCGGGTCCGTCCGCTGCGCAGAGCCTCCTTGACCTCGCGTTTGAGCCCGCCGCGGGCCTGGAAGTAGAGGGCCTGGTAGATCGTTTCGTGACTCACGCGCATCTGCTCGTCATCGGGGAATTCCTTGATCAGCAGCTTCGAAATCTGTTGCGGGGACCAGCGTGTGAGGAGCTTGGTTTTCACGTAGTCGTGCAGTTCCCCGGGTTCTGCCAGCTTACTGTCCTTGGGCCGTGCCCGGGCTGCGGTGGCAGCCCGGTGGGCGCCGTAGGGCCGGTAACCCAGCATGGGGTGGCTGTTGCGTTTGATCTCGCGGCTGATGGTGCCCACGGACCGGCCCAGCGCCCTGCCGATCGCCTGCATTGAGGTCCCGTCGGAGCGCAGGTCCGCGATTTTCTCCCGCTCCGGCAGGGACAGGTAGCGGGCGCTGATGGGCTGTTCGAGAGCTTCCAGAGCCACCGCGGCGGGTACTGGCGCCGTCACTGACGCTGGCGGCTCCGGCGCCGCTGCTGGGGCTGAAGGTTCCAGGAATGTAGTTGTCACTTCCTGTTTATACGGCAGATCCAAGGCGTGATCTTGGGCTGCAATCGTGTCCTTTTCAGCCTGTTGCCGGTCCCATTCGTAGGAGCTCTGTTTGCTGGCGCCAACCGCGAGGGCGGCGTCCCTCCGGCCGGCTCCTTCTTGGCGCAAGCGAAGGTAATGAATCTGTTTCGCCGAGGGCCGTCGAAGGCAGGTGGAGGCTATGCCGGCATCGATTGCCCAGTTCGAGCAGGTGGAGCGGTTCAGGCCCAGCTGCCTCGCTGCCACGCTGACGCTGCCAACGTCCTGCAGCAGGCCAAGGAACTCCTCAACCACCGCCGATGAATAGCGTTGCGGCGGCCCGGTCTTCCCTGACCGGGTTTTCCGTGGATTCCTGGCTGCCGGATTGATCCGTCCGGCCCAGGTGTTCGCGGTGCTGATGTTCAGCCCCAGTTCCCTGGCCGCCGCCGCGATGTTGCCGGTCCGATCAAGGACGGCATGGAACTGATCCTTCTCGGTCTGGGTGTACTGGCGCTTGCGCCTGATCCCGGCAGCGTTCGCCCACTTCTGGCAGGTACTCCGGTTCAGCCCGAGCTCTTGGGCCGCCTCGGCCACGGTTCCCAGGCGCACCACGGCGGAGAGGAAATCCTGTCGTTGGGCACTGGTATGGGACTGCTGATGACGCTTCCCAGAGGCTCCGTCCAAAGGAACCAAGGCTACCGCTGGAGGAGATTTTTTCCTTAAGGAAGAACTATTTCTTGATGGTGATTCCATGGGTGTTGCAACTCCGGATTTTCGGAGGTGTTGCAACGTTCACTAGAACTCGCCCAGCGGGCACATCAACTGGCCGCCCGTGGGCAGAAACAACTGGCCATTGACACTCATCCGCATGGAGAGCATCTGGCGGGCTTGGGAACACCTCCGCCTCGAACCTGCTCTCGGGATCAGCACCTGGTGGCTGAACCACGTAGACCCGCACATGCGTGTCCTCATGGACAAGGAGGGACCCTTCAAGAAGTGCGCCTATGACGGGCATAAGACTCCCGCTGCGGAAAAGGGAGCCCTGCCGCACATTGAACCCGAAGCAGGGATCTTTGCCTGACGGCGCCGGGGTCCGACCAGCACGATAACCGGTTGTAAGGCGGGTACGTGCAACGTTAGCTGTTTGGCGGGTTGAGGCGCACGAACGCCTCGTCACGCTGTTTTTTTGGTTGTCTACACGTGAGGCGTGGGCCTGAAGGGGGATTTAGCCGTAGCGGGAGCCGGGCATTCGTTTCGGCGGGCGTGGTCGTGCTCGTGGATGAATCCGAACGGAACGTCTGCTGAGAGGGCCACGGAGAAATGGCTAAAATCGTGCCGGGTGACGAGAACTCCGCAGGTTCGGTCGGCGGATGCATGGCTGTGGGCTGCCGCGACTGCGGCATCCAGTTTTTCGTCCATCTCGGTTTTGTGATCGAGGCGGATGTCGGCGATGACATGCAGCATTTTTGTATCCTCTCGGAGTTTGAACGTGAGTCGGTGGTGCTTGCGCGGTCCAGGTTTGACAGCTTTTTGCTGTCATCGGGCGGGCGCCCGGGTTACCGGGTTGTTTTCCTACCAGCGGGATCTGCTGGAACGCCGCTTCCGCGGCGAAACCCGGTGGCAGGGCCACCGCTGGGAGGAAGCACCACGGTCACCGCGGTTTTGCCGGTTATTAGGGGCGCTGGTCGTTGAAAGGCAGACGGGGGTCCATGTCGTGGCCTGCCCAGCTCTGTCGGATCCAGCCGTGAGGGGGGTCGTCGCTGATGAGCCAGTCCCGCACCCGGCCGGGGCCGGCCATGACATTGAGGTAGTACAGGTCGTAGCCGGGGGCTGCCATCGCCGGCCCGTGCCACCCGTAGGGAACCAGGACAACGTCGCCGGTGCGCACTTCGGTAGAGACATCAATGGGGCGCTCGTCTGAGGCATACACGCGCTGATAGCCGAAGGGATCGGTGTCCGATGTAGGTCCGCCGGCCAGGGTGGGAGCTACCCGCGTTTCATAGTAATAAATTTCTTCGAGGCTGGTCTCGCCGTCTTTTTCCTCATCGTGTTTGTGGGGCGGGTAGGAGGACCAGTTGCCGGCCGGGGTGATGACCTCGCAGACGATGAAGCGGTCGGCCTCCAGAGCGGAAGGGGTGCCGAAGTTGTGCACCTGGCGTGAACAGTTGCCGGCTCCGCGCAACTCCACGGGCGTCTCCGCTGCGGTGATGTAACGGGTCGGATAATGGATCTGGGCGGGGGCTGTGGCGACGGCGACCCGTCCACCGTCTGCAGTGCGAATGGTGACTTCAGCCCCGGTTCCCGAGTAGAGGACGTCGCTGGGACCGCTGAATACGGAAAGCCTGCCGGCGAGCGGGTATTCGATGCCGTCGACCGTCACTGTGAAGGATCCGTTAAGCGGCACCACGATGCGTTCTTCACCGGCAGCGGGAAGTTCGACGGCGGAGCCCGGGCCAAGGGTTGCGACCTTCAAACCCGTATGGGCCCACCCTTCCACTTCAAGGGCGGAATCGGCAGTTCCGAGTGAGATGTCCCAGCTGCCCTCGGCAGCTGTGCCCAGCGGATATACCCAGTTAGTCATGTGTGCTTCCTTTGGTTGAACTCTGCAGGACTGAAGTGGGACTTACGCGTACCGGAGGCGGAAGCGTTCCTCCAGGTCCTCCAGGGACGCATCCTTTGTTTCCGGCACCAGTTTGGCCACAAAGGCGATGGCGGCTACGCCAAGGGCTGCAAAAACGAAGAACGTTCCCGAGATCCCGACCGAGCCGACGAAGGAGGGGAAGGCCAGGCTGATGAGAAAGTTCGTTATCCAGAGGCAGAACACTGCGATGCCCAGTCCGAGTCCACGCACCTTGAGCGGGAAAATTTCGGCGAGCATCAGCCAGACTATCGGGCCAATGGTTCCTTGCATGAAGGCAACAAAAATGACAATGAAAAAGAGGATCACCGTAGCTCTGAGGAATCCCTCCGGGAGTAACAGCGAGGAGACCCCTACCATGAGGTGGGCTGAAGTTGTCCCGATGAAGCCGACCAGAAGCAGGGTGCGGCGGGAATAACGGTGGATCAGGCGTATCCCGATCAGGACGGCTGTCACGGAGATTGCGCCGTTTGCCGTATTGGCAATGAGCGCTCCTCCGCTGGAGAACCCCGCCTCTGTGAGCAGTTGCGTCCCGTAGTACATGATCGAGTTGATCCCCGTCAGCTGCTGGGCTATCGCCAGGCCGATTCCGATAAAGAGGAGCCGGCGTACCCAGCGGACTTTCAGGTCACGGAATCCGCCGGTCTGTGTCACGCGTTCGAGCAGCGCCAGATCTCGGATTTCGGCCAGCTCGGCTTCAGCCCGTTCGTTTGTTCGGATGGTCCGCAGGACCTGCAGTGCTTCCGTTTCCCGGTCCTTGGAAAGGAGCCACCGGGGGCTTTCCGGCATACGCAGCATGCCGAAATAGAGGACGACGGCGGGCAGTGCGGCCACTGCCAGCATGATCCGCCACACCCCAGGGACTTGGCCCCAGACGTTGCCGATGATCGCGTTTACCACGAAGGCTGCGAACTGGCCGGTGACGATCATGAGTTCATTGCGCGTGACAAGCCCGCCGCGTTGCTCGGTAGGAGCGAGTTCAGCCAGATAAACGGGAACTATCACGGATGATCCGCCCACAGCCAGGCCCAGGATGATCCGGGCTATGACCATCATCTCGACGCTGGGAGCCAGGACGCAGCCGAGGGCGGCCAGGAAGAACAGGACAGCAAGGATGAGGATTCCCCTGCGGCGGCCGATGGAGTCCGAAAGCCGGCCGCCCAGTGCTGCACCTCCTGCGGCTCCAATAAGCAGAGAGCTCGTAACGATGCCCTCCGTCACCGGCGTCAGGCCAAGGTCGGTGGCCATAGGGGCGAGGGCACCGTTGATGACGCCTGTGTCGTAGCCGAAAAGCAGGCCGCCGAACGTGGCTGTGATTGCCACGAGCCCAAGCTTCCTGCTGTGCGGGCCTTTTGTCAGGGCCGGCAGGTCTACATGGGACAATTCTTGATTTGTTTTCACCGGGACTCCGTTGGTTGGGTGATTGTTCATGCCGGCTGAGTTCCGGCCGCCTGGGAGGGGCCCGGGAAGGTCCTCCCGCGTTGATCAAAGCGTTGGGCTCAGCGCGGGAATTTCCGGTACTGCGCTGCCTGCGCGGGCTGCGTCGGGCCGGACTCCGGATCGAGATCTCCGGGGGACGTCCACACCGGGTAGCAGAAGAACGGGGGCTATGCAGGGCCAGGACAGCGCCGAAGGCCCGGTAAGCCATCCCTGCCACGTCGGTCCCTGCGGGGCGCTTTAGGCATCGTTTTCTCCTTCAAAACTCGGCCCGGGATGACCGGCTTAGCGACAACTATTTTATGGAGCGCTCCATAAACCATAGGCGCGCGAGTTTGTCCTGTCAATTGAACACGAGCCCTCACACTCCCCGCGAAGCAGTGTTAAGCGTCCGGCTCAACGGAAGACAGCTCACTCAACGGAAGACAGCTCAATCCCGTGGACAACTCCCAATACTGCACCCCTTTCCTGCTCCGTCCTCGACCGAGGGTTGCCGGACCCATCAGTGAAAAGTGCCAGGGGCCGCCGCCGTGCAAAGTTTCCAGGGCGGGCGGGCCCTCACTTGAGAAGGGGCCGACTCCGTCTGGCCTGCACGGCAAGCGCGCGGCAGCACGGCCTGCCTGCCGCGCTCAGGGGTAAGGCCCAGAGCCAGCGGACCGGCCACCCGGAGGCGGCTGCGCTCCACTGATACTTAAGGCTGAAAGCCCTGTTCCGGATACAAATCCTTGGCAATCCCGCCGCCAAAGGGGCTGTAAGGGAAATCTTTGAGAGATTGACAGGACAAGGTCCTTAGCCTATGGTCAATTCATGGAGCGCTCCATAGTGCTCCGGATCACATCGCTTTTCCCGTAATCGGGCCGCCAGTGCTGTGTTCCCAATCGTCTGGCCAGGATCGAAGGAGATCACCAGTGACAAAGTTTTTTTGGCGCCGCGCGGCCGTCGCGGCAGTTGCAATCCCCATGCTGGCGCTTACCGCCTGCTCCAGCCAGGGTGGCCGGGCTCCGGAAGCCAACAGTGCAGGCGGCGGGGGCCAGGTTGCTTCGACGGAGCGGATGAAAATCGCTTTGATCGCCCACGCCCCGGCCGGTGACACCTTCTGGGATACCGTCCGCAAGGGCGCCGAGGAGGCGGCCGCGAAGGACAATGTTGAATTGCTCTACACCTCCGATCCGGAGGCAGGCCGGCAGGCCCAGCTGATCGAGCAGGCGGTGGACCAGAAGGTTGACGGTATCGCCGTCACCTTGGCCACCCCCGACGCGCTGAAGGATGCGCTGAAGAGGGCATCCGATGCAGGCATCCCGATTGTCAGCTTCAACGCCGGCGAATCGGTCTCCGCGCAGCTGGGGGCTTTTACGCACTTCGGTTCCAACGAGCAGCTTGCCGGCGAGGCTGTGGGCACAAGGCTCGCTGAGGGTGGATACAAGCACCCGATCTGCGTGATCCAGGTGCAGGGCCATGTGGGCCTGGAGGCCCGGTGCGCCGGCGTGAAGGCCAAGGTTCCTGGAACGGAAATCCTTTACGTGACCGGAACGGACATGACGTCGGTAGAATCCACGGCCACCGCTAAGCTTCAGACGTCCAAAGATGCTGATGTCATCATCGGCCTCGGTGCTCCCATTACCCTGACGCTCCTGAAATCAGTGGCTACCGCCGGCAGTTCGGCCAAGGTGGCCAGTTTCGACCTGAACAAGGAACTCGCCCAAAAGATTTCCGACGGCAGTGTGCTGTTCACCGTTGACCAGCAGCCCTGGCTGCAGGGCTACGGTGCCGTCGACGCGCTGTGGCAGAACAAGCGGGGCGGTTTCAAGCTCGGCGGCGGTCAGTCGGTCCTGACCGGGCCGGCAATCGTGGACCAGTCCAACGCCGCCGAAGTCCTGACGTTCGCCGAACAGGGTATCCGCTAAATAGTCCGCTGGCCGGGCCGGCTAACGCCGGCCCGGCAGCAAGGAGAAACATCATGACTCAGACCCTGACCAAGACCAAATCACCGGCTGCCGATGAACGTGTCGCCAAGCGCAGTCCGGTCCAGAAGCTCCTCGGCCGGCCCGAGGTCGGTGCCCTGGTGGGCGCAATCGTCCTCTTCGTCTTCTTTGCCCTCGTTGCCCCGACGTTCACCCAGCCCAATGCCTTCGCGACGGTGCTGTACGGCAGCTCCACCATCGGGATCATGGCCGTAGGGGTTTCGCTGCTGATGATCGGCGGGGAGTTCGACCTTTCCACCGGTGTGGCCGTGATTTCCTCGGCGCTGACGGCGTCGATGTTCAGCTGGTACTTCAGCACGAACATCTGGGTCGGTGTTCTCCTGGCTTTGCTGGTCTCGCTCGCCATCGGCTTCATCAACGGCTGGATCCTGATGAAGACCAAGCTGCCCAGCTTCATCGTCACCCTGGCGACGTTCCTGATGCTGACCGGGTTGAACCTGGGCCTGACCCGCCTGATCGGCGGCTCTGTGTCTTCACCGTCCATCTCGGGCATGGACGGCTTCGCCTCGGCCCGCGCCGTGTTCGCGTCCTCGGTCACGATCGCCGGCATCGATGTGAAGATCACGGTGTTCATCTGGATCGCGCTCGTCGCGGTCGCCACCTGGGTGCTGATGCGGACCCGCGTGGGGAACTGGATCTTTGCCGTCGGCGGGGACGAGAACGCCGCCCGCGCCGTAGGCGTCCCGGTCAAGGCCACCAAGATCGGTTTGTTCATGGGGGTGGGGTTCTGCGGCTGGATCCTGGGCATGCACAACCTCTTCGCCTTCGACACCGTGCAGTCCGGTGAAGGAGTAGGCAACGAGTTCCTCTACATCATCGCCGCCGTCATCGGCGGCTGCCTCCTGACCGGCGGATACGGCTCCGCGATCGGCGGGGCGATCGGGGCGTTCATCTTCGGGATGGCCAACAAGGGCATCGTCTACGCGGAATGGAACCCGGACTGGTTCAAGTTCTTCCTGGGCCTGATGCTGCTGCTGGCCACCATCGTGAACCTCATCGTCAAACGCCGCGCGGAACTGAAGTAAAGGGGCCCGGAAACCATGAACGCCAAACCGATCGACCAGCAGACCCTGCTGAAGAACGAAAAAGACCCCCTCACCCACACCCCCGTCCACCTGCTCTCCCTCGAGGGCGTAGGCAAGCACTACGGGAACATCATCGCCCTCTCCGACGTCACGATGGCCGTGGACAACGGCCGCGTCACCTGCGTGCTGGGCGACAACGGAGCGGGTAAGTCCACCCTGATCAAGATCATCGCCGGCCTGCACCAGCACGATGCCGGGGTATTGAACATCATGGGCGAGGAACGCAAATTCAGCTCACCCCGTGAGGCGCTGGACGCCGGGATCGCGACCGTCTACCAGGACCTGGCCGTGGTGCCGCTGATGCCCATCTGGCGGAACTTCTTCCTCGGCTCCGAGCTGACTTCCGGCTTTGGCCCGTTCAAGAGCATGGACGTCGAGAAAATGAAGGCCATCACGCTCAAGGAACTCGCCGAGATGGGCATCGACCTGCGCGACGTCGAACAACCCATCGGCCAGCTCTCCGGCGGTGAACGCCAATGCGTCGCGATCGCCCGCGCCGTGTACTTCGGCGCGAAAGTCCTCATCCTCGACGAACCCACCGCCGCCCTGGGCGTAAAACAATCAGGCGTCGTGCTCCGCTACATCCTCCAGGCCCGCGACCGCGGCCTGGGCGTCATCTTCATCACCCACAACCCGCACCACGCCTTCCCTGTCGGGGACCGCTTCCTGCTGCTCAAACGCGGCAAATCCATCGGCTACTACGACAAAAAAGACATCACCATCGACGAACTCACCGCCCAAATGGCCGGCGGCGCCGAACTCGCCGAACTCGCCCACGAAC
>JBFGBS010000021.1:0-12499 GCA_041567475.1 Arthrobacter sp. | reverse complement strand
TGGAAGCCGGCGGGCTCTACTTTGAAGTCGCGTCCGTTGTCACCACGTTCCTGCTGCTGGGCCGCTATCTGGAGGCCAATGCCAAACGCAAGGCCGGAGACGCCCTCAGGGCCCTGCTGAACCTCGGCGCGAAGGACGCCACCGTCCTCAAGGACGGCACCGAGCACAGCGTGCCGGCGGAACAGCTCGGCGTGGGTGACGTGATCGTGGTCCGGCCCGGCGAGAAAATCGCCACCGACGGCATCGTGATCGAAGGATCGTCGGCCGTGGATGCCTCGCTGGTCACCGGCGAATCCGTTCCCGTGGAGGTCGGTCCGGACAGTCACGTCACGGGCGCCACCATCAATACCTCCGGCCGGCTGCTGGTCCGGGCCACCCGCGTGGGCGCCGAAACCACACTGGCACAGATGGCCCGGCTGGTCTCCGAGGCGCAATCGGCGAAGGCGCCCATTGCCCGGCTCGCGGACCGCATCAGCGCCGTCTTTGTACCGGTTGTTTTCGGCGTGGCGGCCGTGACATTTGCCGGGTGGCTCCTCGTGGCCGGACCCGACGTCAGCGCTGCCGAACTGCGCGTAGCCTTCACGGCTTCTGTCGCCGTCCTGGTCATTGCCTGCCCTTGTGCGCTCGGACTGGCCACCCCCGTGGGGCTGCTGACCGGAACCGGCCGGGGAGCGCAGCTGGGCATCCTGATCAAGGGACCCGAGGTCCTGGAAGACACCCGGGGCGTGGACACCATCCTGCTCGACAAGACCGGCACCGTCACCACCGGCCACCTCGCCGTCGACGCGATCGAAGCATTCGGCACTTTCACGTCCGCCGATGTCCTGCGCCTGGCCGGGGCGGTGGAATCCGCCTCGGAACACCCCATCGCCCGCGCCATCGCAGCCGCTGCCGGCCCGGCCCCGGACCGGAGGAGCGGAACCGGCAGCGACCCTGCCGTCACCGGCTTCCGCTCGGCACCGGGCGGCGGCGTCCAGGGGACGGTCGGCGGGCACCTGGTCACGGCCGGTCGCACCGGCTGGCTGGAGGAGAACGGCATCGCCCCGGCCAGCGCCCAGCAGGACGCCTTCCGGGCCGCTGAAGGATCCGGTGCCACCGTCATCTGGGTCGCTGTGGACGGTGCCACCGCGGGCCTCATCAGCCTGCGGGATACCCTCAAGCCCGGGTCGGTTGCGGCCGTCGCACGGCTCCGGCAGCTCGGGCTCCGGCCCATCCTCCTGACCGGGGACAATGCCGTCGTCGCTGCCCAAGTTGCCGCCGCCGTCGGGATCGATCCCCAGGACGTGTTTGCCGGTGTGCTGCCGGCAGGCAAGGTCGAGGCAGTGCGCCGGCTGCAGGCGGACGGCGCCATCGTGGCGATGGCCGGTGACGGCGTGAACGACGCAGCCGCCCTGGCCCAGGCGGACCTGGGAATCGCGATGGGCTCCGGCACCGACGTCGCCATCGAGGCCGCCGATCTGACGGTCATGGGCAACGACCTCGGGCAGGTGGCCCAAGCCATCGAACTGTCCCGCCGGACCCTGGCCACCATCAAAACGAATTTGTTCTGGGCGTTCTTCTACAATGCGGTCGGGATTCCGGTGGCGGCCCTGGGCCTGCTGAATCCGATGATCGCCGGCGCCGCCATGGCTGCCAGTTCGGTCCTCGTGGTGGCCAACTCCCTGCGGCTGCGCAGCTTCGGGAAGTAGCCGTCCCGGCCGCGGACGCCGGCCGCTTAGGGCACCGGTTCGACGTCGTTCGCGTGGTCGAGCTCCGCGGGCAGCGCCCGCGGCGTGCGGAGCTCGTCGAACCGCACCAGGACGACGCCGCCGACGATCAGGATCCCGCCGAGCAACTGGATGGGACCGGGCAGTTCGCCGAGGAGAAGCCAGGCCCAGATGACCGCAAAGAGGACCTCGGTGAGTGAGACGAATGACGCCACCTTGGATCCGAGCGCCCGGGCCGCCATGATGCCGGAGACGTAGGCGAGCACCGTCGCCAGGATCACGAGTCCGGCCAGCGGAACCCACCAGGGCGTGATCCACGGGCCCAGCCGGGTGTCAGCCATGCTGTAGGCCATCGGCAGCAGCCCCGTCGCGGCAGCGAGCCACATGACTACGGCGCCGACCATCAGCCCGCCGGACGCCAGCACGATCGGCGGCAACGTATCGTTCTCTTTTGCCGTAATGAAGAAGTAGATGGCGAGGCACACGGCGGCCGCGATTCCCCACATCACACCGATCAGATCGATCTTGACCGCACCGGTGAGGTCCAGGACCAGGACGAGTCCGCCGAGGGAGAGCAGGGTGCCCGCGATGGTCAGCGGCCGGGGCCGTTTCCGGCTCGCCACCCAGAGCCACAGCACGATCAGGACCGGCGCCAGGTACTCGAGCAGGAGCGCGACGCCGACCGAGAGCCGGGCCACGGCGTTGAAGTAGAACAACTGGCAGGCCGCGACGCCGATGAACCCGAAGAGCGCGATGGTGATCCAGTTGTCCTTGAGCCGGTGCCAGCGCCCGCGCAACGCCGGGACGGCCGGAATCGCGAGGATCAGGGCGGCTCCGGTGAGCCGCGCCGTGACCGCGGCGCCGGGCGTCCAGCCCGTCTCCAGCAGGGCTTTCGCGAATGACCCGGAGAGGCCGAATACGGCCGAGGAGAACAGGGCTATTCCCAGTCCCGAGGCCATAAACCCTGCACCGCCGGCACCATGGCTGCGGGCGGCCCGGCGTGCGCGAACGTCAGTGGTCACGGTATCGGCGGGGTTGCGTACGGCAGACACAGCTGCCTCCTGTCAGGAGTAAAGTTGGGTTATGGTCCTGACAGTACGCCTCGATTTGGTAAGGAGTCAAGATGGTGTTTGCCCCTGACACGGAGACGGCTCTGCGTTCCGTGGCCGCCCTCATCAACACCGGCGCCAACGGCGAGGAGCACCTTCCTGCGCTCGGCGACCTGGACCGGTTCCTGGCGGCGGAAGGGTTCACCGGATCACGGTCGCGGGACGCGGCCGAGCTGGCCGGTGTGCACCGGCTCCGTGCCCAGCTGGCCGAGCTGTGGCTCGCGGATGAAGATACTGCCGTGGACACCGTGAACCGGCTGCTCCGGGATGCCCGGGCACTGCCGCAACTGGTCAAACATGACCACTGGGACTGGCATCTGCATGCCACCGCCCCCGAGGCTCCGTTGGCGGACCGGATGGGGACGGAAGCGGCGATGGCCCTGGTCGACGTGATCCGCAGCAAGGAGTGGGACCGGCTGCTCGTGTGCGCGGCCGGGGACTGCGATGCCGTGGTGCTGGATCTCAGCCGCAACCGTTCCAAGCGCTATTGCGACACCGGGAATTGCGCGAACCGCGCCCATGTCGCGGCCTACCGGGCGCGCAAGGCCGCATCCTAAGGCCGCCGGCCGGCTCCGCCCGGCCGCGGGTCAGCCGCGGGAGCTCATCACAGGCACGGCAGACGCCAGCAGCAGGGGCTCAGTGGCCGCCGTCGCGGGGTGTCTCGGGCGCACCGGCACCGTTGGCACCGTCCGCGCCGTCTGCACGGTAGCCGCTGCCGGTGGCCGGCCGCCTGGAACTCAGGTTCACGCCGGAGCCCTTGCCGAGGTGGGCTTCATTGGCCTTGTGGCTCATTGAGAGCATCGCGGCCACCACCAGGGTCACGATGAAGGCGATCCCGGCACCGATGAGGGCCAAATCGAGCCGCGGCACCTTGGCGCTGCCGCCCGAGGCGAAGATCAGCACACCGAAGAAGGTGACGACTGCCCAAAACGCGGAGAACATCAGCGGTCCTTTGACCGAGGTCCGCACCTTGCGCGGTTCTCCGGGTTTCTGCTGTGCCAAGATATTTTCCTCCTGCAGCCGGCGCCCGGCTGGCCGGGGCTGACTTGTTGCCGCAATGTTCTACGCGGGGTAGAACCTGTCGGAACTAGTTTACGGCCTCGGCGGATTCGCCCCGCGCATCGTGCCGCAGGGTCAGGCCCGCCAGGATCCACAGGACCCCGGCCAGGATGGCGCCGCCGCCGGTGACCCCGAGGAGGGCATGCGGGCCGAGGCCGATGAAGAACGGCAATGCCGCCGCGGTGCCGAGTCCGATCACACCGGAGGCGATCCAGTCCCGCGCCAGCACGGACCGGCCCCGGCCGGTGATGCCCAGGTACAGTTCAGCGGCACCGGCCAGGCCCAGCCCCGCCGCCGCTGTGGTGCCGAACGCCAGGGCGCCGGGGACCAGCAGCACGGCGACGCCGGAGCCGACCAGCACCGAACCTGCCGCGGAGAGGACCTTGGCGGATCGCGTCCCGGCCGGAAGGCCGGTCTTGTTGGCGACCCAGAACAGCACCAGACCGGTCGCGGCCAGGTAGATGCCACCGGCCAGCCCCATGCCCGTATCCGACGGCGAGGCCCAGAAGGCCGTCAGCGCGCCGAACGCCAAGGCGACGGCGGCCCGGACGAGGACTGGTTTCCAGAGCTCCGTCGAGGCGGGACGGGCGGCGGCGGGGGCGGGCGTTTCGGGGAAAGTCACCTGCACAGTTTAGTGCGCCCGGCTCACGCGCGGGCGCCGAGGACCATCCACCGGTCCGTACGCGCGCGCAGGCCGAGCGTCAGTGCCCGGGCCAGCATGTAGCCGAGCGAGAAGGCCGCCCACACCAGCAGGAGGCCGGTGCCGCCGTCGGCGCCGGCCTGGTGGGCGAGCAGCAGCAGCGGCAGGTATGCGGCCAGGTTGATGACGCCGGCGATGGCGAGGTACTTGGCGTCGCCGGCGCCGATCAGGACGCCGTCGAGGACGAAGACGTATCCGGCCAGCGGCTGGCCGGCGGCGAGTACGAGCAGGGCGAGCGTGAGCGCGGAGGTCACGCCGGCGTCGGAGGTAAACAGCGGTCCGAGCCACGGCGCGGCCAGAGCCAGCAGGGCTCCCGTGAGGACACCGAAGCCCAGGCCCCACCGTGTCATGGTGCGCGTCAGTGCCCGTGCGGCGGCCGCGCGTCCGGCGCCGAGCTCCTTGCCGATCAGCGCCTGGGCCGCAATGGCGAGGGCATCCAGGGCAAACGCCAGAAACGTGAAGATGGTCATGGCCAGTTGATGGGCGGCCAGGTTGACGGGACCCTGGGCGGTCACCACCACTACGGTCACGAGGATCGCGATCCGGAGGCTGAGCGTCCGCAGCATCAGCCACGAACCCACCTTGGTCATGGCCCGGATGCCGCGCCAGTCCGGCCGGAGCGGCACGCCGTAGTGCCGGGCGCTGCGCCGGACCATCACGATGTACACCAGGGCCATCGCCCACTGCGCAACGCTGGTGCCGACGGCGGAACCGGTCACGGACAACTGGAGTCCGTAGACGAGGACCAGGTTCAGCACGATGTTCAGGGTGAAGCCGCCCGTGGCGACGACCAGCGGGGTCCGGGTGTCCTGCATCCCGCGCAGGACGCCCGTCGCCGCAAAGATGAGCAGCATGGCTACCAGCCCGGGCATGGACCAGCGCAGATAGTCCACCGCAAAGGACCGGACTTCGCCGCGGGCACCCATCAGCTCCAAAAGCGGTTCGGCGGCCAGGAACCCGGCCACGGCCAGGACAAGTCCGAGCAGGAAAGCCAGCCAGACGCCGTCGCGCCCGGCGGCGAGGGCGCGCGGGAGCCTGCCTTCGCCGATGGCGCGGGCGACGGCGGGCGTTGTGGAATAGGCCAGGAAGACCATCAGACCCACCGCGGTGTGGATTACCGCGGAGGCGAGTCCGACGCCGGCGAGCTGGGCCACGCCGAGGTGCCCGACAATCGCGGAATCCGCGAGCAGGAAGAGGGGTTCGGCGACCAGCGCGCCGAAGGCCGGCACGGCGAGGCGGAGGATTTCGCGGCGATGACCGGCCGGCGCTGACAGCCGTGCTGCCGAGGGGCGTGATGGTGGCACGGATCAACCGTAACGGGAGCGGGGACGGCAACCGGTTATTTTGTTGACTCTTCAACTAAAAATTGAGATGCTTGATGCTTCAACTAATCCCGTGCCCTGCGCGGCACCGCTCCTGTCCGGAAGGCACACAACACATGAACCAGTCCGCTCTGACCACCTCGGCACACACCATCCTCCGCATTGTTACCGGCTTCCTCTTCGCGGCCCATGGTTGGCAGAAATTCACCGAATTCACCATGGCCGGAACCCAGGCCGCCTTCGCTCAAATGGGCGTCCCGGCGGCCCAGGTGGCGGCTCCGGTCGTCGCCACGCTGGAACTCGTGGGCGGTATCGCGCTGATCGTCGGCGTGCTCACCCGCGTGTTTGCCGCGCTGCTCGCCCTGAACATGCTTGGCGCCCTGTTCCTGGTGCATGCGCCGGCCGGCGTCTTCGTCCAAACCGGCGGCTTTGAGCTGGTGCTGCTGCTGGCCGCCGCCGCTCTCAGCGTGGCACTGGTCGGGGCGGGCCGGGTGTCCGTAGACCGGGCAGTCTTCGCCCGCAGCACGTCCCCGCTGCGGGTCCTCGCCTGAGGCCGACATCGTTTGTGACGCGCGGCCGGAGCCCCCGGCTGCGCGTCAGTAAACTCGCACCATGAAAGAAACCGCCGCGAACGCTGTGACCCTCCGCTTCCTGGCCGCACCCACGGACGTCGGGCACAGCGGTTCGGTCGATGCGGGAACCGTGCTCGAGTGGGTGGACAAGGCGGCGTACGCGGCCGCCGTCGGGTGGGCGAAGTCCTATTGCGTCACGGCCTATGTCGGCAACATCCACTTCGCCGATCCCGTCAACAGCGGGGACATGGTGGAGGTCGAAGCCACCATCGTCTACACGGGCCGGTCCTCGATGCACATCCGGACCGTGGTCTCCTCGGGCGATCCCAAGGGCGGACCGGCCACGATGCGGAGCCAGTGCATGGTGATCTTCGTGGCCGTCGGCGAGGACGGCAAGCCCGTTCCGGTGCCGCAGTTTGAGCCCGTGACTGCCGCGGAAATCGAAGAGCGCGACCATGCGCTGGCGCGGATCAAGGTCCGCGAGGACATTGTCGCGGCCATGGGCGCCCAGGAATACACCGGCGCCGGCACGGCGGAGCGCGTGGTCCTGCGGTTCATGGCCGCCCCGACCGACGTGAACTGGGGCGGCAAGGTCCACGGCGGCATCGTGATGAAGTGGATCGACGAGGCCGCGTATGTCTGCGCCTCACGGTACTGCGGAAAGGACACGGTGGCGGTGTTCTCCGGCGGCGTCCGGTTCTACCGCCCGTTGATGATCGGGCACGTCGTGGAGGTCGAGGCCCGGCTGGTGTACACCGGGTCGAAGGGCATGCACATCGCCGTCCATGTCCGCTCGGGCGACCCCAAGGGACGTGAACTCAACCTGACCACCTATTGCCTGACCGTGATGGTAGCCCGCGATGAACAGGGGAACTCGGTCCCGATCCCCCGGTGGGATCCGGTATCGGCGGAAGATAAACGGCTCCACGCGCACGCGCGGGAGCTGCTGGAAATCCGCGGCCGGGCACCCGGGAACCGGCTGCCCAACCACCTGCTCGAAGCCGGTCCGGGGCATCCGGCCGGCTAGAAGCCTCCGCCGCCCCCGGCGTCGGCCGCCATGTTGGCGAACCGCGAGTAGTGGCCCTGGAAGGCCACCACGATGTCCTTGGTGGGACCGTTACGGTGCTTGGCGATGAGGATGTCCGCTTCCCCGGCCCGCGGGGACTCCTTGTCATAGACATCCTCGCGGTGCAGCAGGATCACCATGTCCGCGTCCTGCTCGATGGAGCCTGACTCGCGGAGGTCGGAGACCATGGGCCGCTTATCCTGGCGCTGCTCCGAGCCACGGTTCAGCTGCGAGAGGGCAATCACCGGCACCTGGAGCTCCTTCGCCAGGAGCTTCAGGGCACGGGAGAACTCGGAGACTTCCTGCTGGCGCGATTCGACCTTCTTGCCGGAGCTCATGAGCTGCAGGTAGTCCAGGATCACGAGCTTGAGGTCGTGCTGCTGCTTCAACCGGCGGCACTTGGCGCGGATTTCCATCAGGGACATGTTCGGGCTGTCATCGATGAACAGCGGGGCGTCGTTCATCCGGCCCATGGTCGTGGCGATCTTGGACCACTGTTCGTCCTTGATGGTGCCCTTGCGGAGATCCTGGAGCCCGATCGTCGCCTCGGCGGACAGGAGGCGCATGGCGATCTCATTCCGGCCCATTTCGAGCGAGAACATCACGGTGGCCAGGTTGTTCTTGATGGCCGCGGAGCGGGCGAAATCCAGCGCGAAGGTGGATTTACCCACGGCGGGGCGGGCCGCGATGACGATCATCTGTCCCGGGTGGAGGCCGTGGGTGAGTTCGTCCAGCTCGTAGAATCCGGTGGGCACGCCGGTCATGCCCTCGCCGCGGTGGCCGGACGCTTCGATTTCGTCCACCGTGGATTCCATCACGTCCTTGAGGACCACGTAGTCCTCGGCGGTGCGGCGTTCGGCTACGGCGTAGACCTCGGCCTGGGCCTGGTTGACGAGGTCTTCGACCTCACCGTCCTGGCCGTAGCCGAGCTGGACGATCTTGGTGCCGGCGTTGACCAGGCGCCGGAGGACGGCGCGTTCGGCGACGATCTCGGCGTAATACCCGGCATTGGCCGCAGTGGGTACGGTCTGGATCAGTTCGTGCAGGTAGGCGGGCCCGCCGATCCGGTTGATCTCGCCGCGCTTGGTCAGCTCGTCCGAGACCGTGACTGCGTCCGCCGGCTCGCCGCGGCCGTAGAGGTCAATGATGGACTCGTAGATCGTCTCGTGCGCCGGCCGGTAGAAGTCCTGTCCGCGAAGGATCTCGACAACATCGGCAATGGCGTCTTTGGACAGCATCATGCCGCCCAGGACGGACTGCTCGGCCGGGATGTCCTGCGGCGGTTTGCGGCTGCCCTCGGGCCCACGTGAGCCTTCGATGGAGTCCAGGTGCGTAACTGACAAAACTGCCGTCCTTCATTGTGTGCCCCGGCGGATCAGGTGTCCGCCAGCGGCGCGTAAGCCATGTGCCAACCCGGCCGGTGGCGTTGATCCGGAATGCCCACCGGCTTCTTGACCCTGTCTACCAGCAGGTACCGACAGTCTTTCGCCTGGCCGGGTTTGGGCCTCAGGCCCGGCCGGCGTGGGTGGGTGCGGCCGGGCCGCGAGGATTCCAGCCAGTTCGGCGGCCTGGAGCGACCGCAGCCAAAGCTTGATGTCCAGCAACGTTATCCGCCCGGCGGCGTGCGGCCAACCCGGCCGCCGTGCACACCTGTGGATAACCTGTGCACTACTGGGCGCTGCTTGTGCACAGCCTGTGGGAACACCTGTGGATACACAAATACTTCAACAGAAAAAAAGGTCCTGACCTGCGAAAACACAAGTTTTTCCTTGTGGACACAAAGTTTTTTCGCAGAATCTTCATCCACAGCTTGTGGCGGGAAGCTGGGGATACCCGGCGGGCCGGAGGCCACAAACAGCGGAAAATCTTCGCATTCTGTGACGCAATCCTCAGCCGCCGCCTGAATTGACGCCCGCCGGGAGAACACTGTACGGCGCGTCCGACATGCTGTGGATAACAGCGAACTGGCATAAGCTCTTAGCTATGGGCGACGTCTTGCTGGTCATCTTCCCTGCCCTCGTTCTGGCGGCAGTTCTCTGGGCCGTCGCGGCGGCCCTGACACCGCGCGGCGCCGGGATTTCGGACGCGGAACTTTATCAGCTGGAATTGGCCATGAGATCCGAGGAGCATGCCGCCGAACAGGTACGTGCCGCCACCGCAGCCCGCGCGCGGGTTGATGCCGCAACCCGTCCCAGCCAGAACGATCAGCAGCAGACGCAGCAAGCGGCCAACGCCCGTGCGGCCCGCGGGTTCCGGGGCGCGTCCGTATCGTTTGCCGATCACGCGGGCAATGACGCCCCGGTCATGCCGGGCGGTCAGCTGAACCCGCAATTTGCCCTGCAGTTGCAATCGCTGGCCCGGAGCGGCAACAAGGTCCAGGCCATCCGGCTGCTGCGCAAGGCCACGCGATCGGATTTCGTCACCGCAAAGAACTATGTAGATCGGCTGCAGTAAATGGAATCCCTGCTTATCCCCCTTGTGATCCTGGTGCTCGTTGGTACCGGCGTCGTGCTGGTTTCCCGAGCCATGTCATCGGGCCGTGGCGCCACCCCCGGCCCGGGGTCAGCACCGTCCGGGTCAGCACCGTCCGGGGCGCCGGGCTCCGGGGCAGCGCCCTCGGCACCTGCGGCCCGCCAGCCGGACCAGCAGGCCGCTGAGCGGGCCCGCCTGGCGGCGGCAAAGCTCGATCAGGAGCAGCATCGGCGCCTTTATGCCCTGATTGCCCAGGGACAGGCCATGGCCGCCATCAAGTTCTATCTGGAGGCCACGGGGGAAGGCCTGCGGGCATCCCGCGACGCCGTCAGCGCCCTCGCGGCGCACCCGCAACCGTTCCAGCCGCCAGTCACCCTGCCGGACAGCGACGACGGCACGGACGACGACGCGCCGCAGCGTTTCCCCTACCGTTACCGGGCCATTGCCAGCAAGGGTGATGTGACACGGGAGGTGAGCAGCAACATGCTCAACGACGAGATTTACGGCAGAATCCGCACCCTGGCCAAGAATGGCGACACCGAGGGTGCGGTCAGGGCTCTTACCCGGCACTCCGACATCACCATGAAACAGGCCCAGGAGTTTATTGCCCTCCTCGACGACTGAGGTCCCCGGACCCCGTTCGTCGGCGCGTGGTTTTCGCCCGGGCCACACCGCAGGGCGCGCGGTCAGTGCCCGGCGGAGATCCCGGCCAGCATTTGTTCAAAAGGCAGCGACTCCGGCGGCGACGGTTTCCGCACGGGTTCAGCGCCCTGCAGGAGGTGCGCGAATTCCGCAGCGGCCCGGGACACCCGCCGGGACAGCGGCGACCCGCCGTCGCCGTCGTTTCCCCAGTCCTGTGGCCCGGCGAAGACCGCGGTGGGGGCAATCCGCGTGCGCAAATAGGTAAAGAGCGGCCGCATCGCAAAGTCCAGCACCATCTGGTGCCGGTCCGTGCCGGCGGTAGCCCCCAGGAGGACGGCTTTTCCCTCCAGCAACCCGGGCGGCAGGATGTCGATAAAGGACTTGAACAATCCGCTGTACGAGGCACTGAATACCGGACTCACGGCGATGATGCCATCCGCGGCCTCAACACGGGCGATCACTTCGGCGAGGCGTGGCGCCGCGAAGCCTGTCACGAAGTTGTTGGCGATCTCAACGGCATACTCGCGCGCCTCGACCACATCGACCGTGGCCGAGATGCCGGCAGCGCTGAGACTGCGCTGGGTTGCGGTCGCCAGTTGGTCCGCCAGCAGGCGGCTCGACGACGGAGCGCCGAGCCCGGCGGTCAGGACAGTTATGCGGCGGGACTCCACGGCATCCTCCATTCACAGCAGTACATGCGTTTGCATCTACCTGGACAAGTCGCTGGCGCCGGGGTTTATTCCCTTTCCGCGGCTGACAATCCCGGGCACGTCTGCCAGAATCGGCTCATGGCTGAGAACCTGACCCGACCGACCGACGCCTCCGTGGAGGCCTTCCTGGCCGCCGTCGAGCACCCTGTCCGGCGCGCTGACGGGCTCCGGCTCCTGGCCTTGATGTCGGAGATCACCGGCGAGGAGCCCCGGATGTGGGGGCCAACGATTGTGGGCTTTGGCCAGTACCACTACAAATACGAGACCGGACGTGAAGGCGATGCCGCCGCCGTCGGCTTTTCCCCCCGGAAAGCCAGCCTGTCGATCTACGGTGCCACCTACAGCCCCGAAGCCTCGGAACTCCTGGAGCGGCTGGGCAAGCATAAGACCGGCGCCGGCTGCCTGTATGTGAATAAACTCGCCGACGTGGACGAGGCCGTCCTCAAGGAGCTGATCCGGACCGGCTACCGGCACGTCACCACCGTGCTGCACGAGGCCTAGAAGCAACGCGGGGTCACTTCTTGCCCATAAAGGTGCCCTGGATGGGCAGGTAGTGACCCCGCGTTGCGGACCGCAGACGCGAAAAAGCCCCCGTGTCCGGTTCCCGGAGGAACCAGAGACGGGGGCTTTCCAGCAGTTCAGGACTGCCTAGCCGATACGGCGGTAGTCGCAGTGACTACTTGCCGGCGACTACGTCGAGGTCGATCACAGCGGCAACGTCGTCGTGCAGACGGACGTTGGCCTGGTAGGAACCAACCGACTTGATGTGTGCCGGCAGTTCAACCTTGCGCTTGTCGATGCGGCCAAGGCCAGCGGCCTCAACAGCGTCGGCCACGTCGCCCTGCTTGACGGTGCCGAACAGGCGTCCGGTCTCGCCAGCCTTGACAACGAGCTTGACCGGCTTGGCGGAGAGTGCAGCGGCCTGCTTCTGAGCGTCTTCCAGGGAAGCGTGCTCGCGGGCGGCGCGGGCAGCCTTGATGGACTCAACCTGCTTCTCGCCACCCTTGGACCAGGTCAGGGCGAAGTTGCGGGGCAGCAGGTAGTTACGTGCGTAACCGTCCTTGACCTCGACAACATCGCCAGCAGCACCGAGACCGGTTACTTCGTGGGTCAGAATGAGCTTTGCCATGTTAGTTAATCC
>JBFGBS010000020.1:0-12647 GCA_041567475.1 Arthrobacter sp. | reverse complement strand
TGGATGCCCTGCGAGGTCACGCACGAGACTTTGAGCTCGGTCTCATTCAGCGTCAGGGACAGGGCCCGCACCGTCTGGAGGCCCGGCACCACCAGGGCGCCCTTCCCGGTGACAATCTTGAAGTCCATGCCCTCCCTGGTGTCCAGGGTCCCGCGCGTCAGGCCGGAAATGATGAGCGCCTCGTTCGGCTCCGCGACCTTCCACATCAGTTTCGTGGCCAGCCAGACGGCGGCGACGGCGAGAACCACCCCGATGATCGTGGCAATCAGCGGGAAGAAGGCTGACACGTCCGGCATGACCCGGTTCCTTTCACTGCACTGGAAAAGGGTGGCTGCTCTCTTTCAGTCTGCTGCCAGGCCGGCCGGGAAGTCCAGTGCTTCGTGGACGCCCGAATGCCCGCAGGCTACCGCTGCTCGAGGATCCGTATGGCATCCTGCCGGGCCGCCAACTCTTCGCGGCTGACGGTCTGGCCGGGCAGGAATCCTGCGGCGGCCATGATCCGCCGCAGCTCCGCAACACTCCGCGGCACGGCCACGCCCCGGTGCGCCATGGCGTGGCAGTTGGCGCAGAGTGGAACCAGGTCCGCGACGGGATCCAATTCGTAGCCCCGGCCCAGTGCCGATGGCGGTGCGAGGTGGTGGACCTCGATGAAATCCCTGCCAATATCGCCGTACGCGGCCTCGAAGTCGAAGCCGCACACGGCACACCGGGTTCCGTGCCGGGCCACACACAGCCGGCGCGCGTCGGCGCCGCGTTCGTAGCGGTTCACCTCGACGCGGGCGACGGCCTCCGGCGGGAGGGTGCCGGGAACGGGCTGCGTCGCATCCGGGCCCGGCCGCGGCCCGGATTCACTCCACAGCCGGCGCAGCGCAGGCTCCCGGGACGGATCAACGGGCAGGCCGGCGCCGCGGAGGGCATCCCGGTAGACGTGGCCCCCATAGCTGGCGTCCCAATCGATGCCGGGTACGGTCGCCTCGAGAACCTCGGCAGGGATCTGGTCCCCGAGTGGCAGCAACGCGTCGAACGCCACCCGGACACTCAGCGGCGCCGGTGAAGGTGCCGCCGCCGGTGTCGCCGGATCCGGATCCGGATCCGGGTTCGCGGGGTCCGGGTCTGTGGACGGTTCCGGCCAGGCCGAAACCACGACGCCGTGGCCGAGGAGTCCGCGGGCGTGGCGCCCGCGCAGCAGGAGCCACACCTCCGCCTCCGCGGGGATGTCCCACGTGCCGTCCACACACCACGTGGCCAGAAACATGCCTGTCTCGCTGACGTGGTCTACCGCCGCGGGGTATGTCCATCCGGCGGGTTGCTCCGGATCCCAGGCCAGGAAGAAGGCTGTCATGGACCCATTGTCGCAGTGCAGGGCTCGGCGGATCGTGCCTGGTGACGCGCAAAATGCCAGTCGCGGCGGAGATTCCCGCAGCGCCAGGCATTTTGCGCGTCCTTGAGGAGCGCGGCCGCTCAGCATGCGGTCAGCCGGCGTGCACGATGCCGGGTTCTGCCGCAATCACCGGATGGTCCCGGCCAAGGTTGCCGAGGCCGGCCGTGCCCTGCGGTGATCCCAGGTCCTCAAAGAATTCCACATTGGCCCTGATGTAATCGGCCCACTCCTCCGGAACGTCGTCGGCGTAGTAGATCGCCTCCACCGGGCAGACCGGATCGCAAGCGCCGCAGTCCACACACTCGGACGGATGAATGTAGAGCGAGCGTTCCCCTTCATAGATGCAGTCCACCGGGCACTCGTCGATGCACGCTTTGTCCTTCACATCCACGCAAGGCTGCGCAATCACATATGTCATGACCGGCTACACACCCGTGTAGACGGTTTTGCCCCAAGTGAAGAAGTCCAGAGCCGACTTCCCCTGTTCGCGGAAAGTGTTGGTGGAGGAGTCCTTGACTCCGCCGAACGGAACGTTCAGGTCCAGGCCTGCGGTGGGGCGGTTGACCTTGATGACGCCGGCCTGCGCGCGGGCGGCGAAGTCTGTGGACAACGCCAGGGAGTCGGTGCAGATGCCGGCGGTGAGGCCGTAGCGGGATTCGTTGATGGCGGCCAAACCTGCCTCATAGTCGGCGACTTCGAGAACGGCCACCACGGGTCCGAAGATTTCCTCGGTTACTGCGGCGTCGTCGAAGGGCAGATCCGTGAGCACGGCGGCGGGGAAGGCCAGCGCTCCCGCGGGGTCGCCGGTGTGCTCGCCGCATAGCAGCGTCGCGCCGCGTTCGACGGCGGAGCGCACCGCTGTCTGGTTCTGCTCGAACTGCTGCCGGCTCACCACGGACCCCATCGCGGAGTCCATGCCGTCGCCGGGTGTGTAGGCCGCGGCCTCCTCGGTCAACGCGGCGAGGAAATCCGCCCGGATACCGGGGGTGACGTAGACGCGGGACGTCGCGGTGCAGGCCTGGCCGGTGAGCCCGAATGCGCCGGAGGCCACCACTTTGGCGGCCTTGCGCGGATCGGCATCGTCCAGCACGAGCACGCCGTTTTTGCCACCCATCTCCAGTTGCACCCGGGCCCGGCGGGCGTTCAGGATTTCCTGCAGGCCCAGGCCCACCGCGGTTGAACCGGTGAAGGACAACCCGGCGATGCGAGGGTCACGGGCCAAAGCGTCGCCCACCACGCGGCCCTTACCGTGCACCACGTTGAACACCCCTGCCGGTAATCCGGCGTCCTGCAGGGCGCGGGCGAGGTGGGTGGCGGAGAGCGGAGTGAGCTCTGCCGGCTTGATGACGACGGCGTTGCCGCTGATCAGCGCCGGAGCGGCCTTCCATGCGGGGATGGCGATGGGAAAGTTCCACGGGGTGATCAGCCCGACGACGCCGAGCGCCTCGCGTCGGGTGGTGATGGTGGTGTCCGGCAGGCCGCTCGGCAGGACTTCGCCGGTGGCGGCCCAGCCGAGGGAGCCGAAGAAGCGCAGCACGTCGGAGGCGCGCTTGACCTCGCCCTTGGCCTCGACGAGGGTTTTGCCTTCTTCGCGGACCAGGTCCTCGGCGATGGCGGTCTGGCGGTCAAGGAGCAGGTTCCCGGCGGTCATCAGGATGGCGCCGCGCGAGGGCGCCGGCAGCGCTGCCCAAGCCGGCTGCGCGGCGGTGGCTGCCGTAATGGCGGCGTCGACGTCCGCGGCTGTGCCGCTGGGGGAGAGGGCTGCCAGGTCGCCGGGCCGGGCCGGGTTCATGCGCTCGGTGTCCGGTTCGCCGAGCCATTCGCCGTTTATGAGGTGCCGGGCGGTGATGAGCCCGCGGTCAGTGGCGGGGGAGAAGTCTGTTGCCGTGGAAGTCATGGTGTTCCTTCTGAGGTGTGGTCTGGAAACAATGGATGCGGGCCTAGAGGCTGCGGATCAGGCCGCCATCGCACCTGAGCGCGACGCCGGTGACGTAGGACGCCGGGGCGCTGCAGAGGAACGCAGCGGCGGCGCCGAACTCCTCGGGGTCGCCGTAGCGGCGGGCGGGGATGTTTTTGCGGGACTCGAGTTGGATCTCCTCGACCGTGGTGCCACGGCGTTTGGCTGCGGCGTGGTCCAGTTCGGCGACGCGGTCGGTTGCGATGCGCCCCGGGAGGAGCATATTTACGGTGACGCCGTCCAAGGCGACCTCGGCCGCGAGGGTCTTGAGGTAGGCGGCCAGCGCCGCGCGACCGGTGTTGGACACGGCCAGGTTGGGCAGGGGCGCAACCATGCCGCTGGAGCCGACGGCGAGGACCCGTCCCCAACGCCGTTCCCGCATACCGGGAAGCACGTGCGAGATGAGGGCGTGATGGGGCTTGACCAGGAGTTCGAAAGCCGCGGCGATGTCGTCGGCGCCGAGGGCGGCCGCTGCTCCGGGCTTGGGACCGGGGCCGTTGACCACGAGGATATCGATGGGCCCCAGTTCCGCCACAGCCTGTTCGACGGCGGCTGCCACGCCTTCGGGGGTGCTGAGGTCCGATTCGATGGCAACGGCGCCGGGCCCGTGGGCGTCGGTCAGTTCATCAACGATTTCCTTGGCGCGGCTCTGGCGCCGGCCGGTGATGGCCACGCGGACACCTTCGGCAGCGAGGGCGCGGGCGATGGCGAGTCCCAGGCCTCCGGTGGAGGCGGCCACGAGCGCGGTCTTCCCGCTGATGCCGAGATCCATCAGTTGCTCCCCGCCGCGGTCAGCATCGCCGTCGCTGGCCCCGTTGCCGGGGCGGGAGCGCACGCTTCCAGGGCCGCTGCTGCCTCCGCCAAGTGATTGAGCATGCTCAGCCGGAGGGCTTCCGGGAACTGCGCGCCCGGGGCCCGGACGCCGGCGTCGGAGATGAGCCCGCGCTGGCGCAGGCACTCCTTGCGTATGGGCAGTGCGATCCGTGCCTGCTGTTCGAAATTGATGAGCGGCAGGTAGGGCAGCAGCGCGTCCCGGGCGGCGCCGTACCCGTCCGTGTGCCAGGCGCGGACGCAGGCGATGAGCGCTTCCGGGTAGGAGAACCCGGTCATGGCGCCGGCCGCGCCGCAGAGGAGTTCGTCCAGCAGGCCCTGACCGCCGAGGCCGCCGAACACGGAGACATCTAGGGACCCGGTGAGTTGTGCGATGGCCACGGACGTGGGCGGGGCCTCCGCCTTGACCGCGATCACGAAGCTGCAGGCCTGCACCACGTCGATCAGCGCGTCGGTGCTGATGCTGACGCCGCTGGCCAGCGGATAATCCTGCAGCACCACCTTCGCGCCGGTTGCCTGGTGGATGGCGTTCAGGTGGGCGGTCACGACGGCGGGGTTCGCGGAGTTGGCCTGCACCATGACCGCGGCAAGGCGCTCGCCGGCGACTGCCTGGGCTGCCTGGATTTCCTCGGCAGCGGTGCCGGTGTATAGGGAGGTCACGCCCGCCACGATGGGAAGGGTTGATTCTTCGACGGCGACTTCCAGGACCAGTGTCGTCTCCGCCGGACTGAGCGCCGCGGCTTCGCCGAAGACGCCCAGGACCGTGAGGCCGGTCGCGCCGATGGATTCGTAGTGTTCCACGAGCCTTGAGAGGCTCTCGGTATCCACGTCCAGGGTGCTGCCCTGGAACGGTGTTGCGACTACGCCCCACACTCCTGGTGCCAGCGACTCACGCATCTGGTTCTCCTTCGTTTTGTGTCCTTCGAGCGGCTGCATCGCTAGTGTCCCGGCCAGAGCGGCGCGCGCTTCTCCTGAAAGGCACGCACGCCCTCCGCCGAGTCCGCGCTGTCCAACGCCGCCATCAGGGCCGGCAGCCGGAGACCGCGGGCCTCGGCGGCGGTCAGGTGACCGGTCCGGGTGACCATCTGCTTGATGGCCCGGACGGATGTGGGGGCGCAGGCGAGGATCTGGTCCAGCCAGCGCTGCACCGCGGCGTCAAGCTCCGCCGCGGGTACCACCTCGTTGACGAGCCCCATCGACTGCATCTCCGCGGCCTCGGCCTTCCGCCCGGTGAGGAGCATGCCCATTGCCTGGGTATGCGGGATGCGCCGCACCAGCTGGTGGATGCCGCCGTCGAGCGCCAAACGTCCGACACGCGGTTCCGTCAGCCCGAAACGGGCCGTGTCCGCGGCGACGACGATGTCCGCGCCGAGCACGATCTCCATGCCGCCGCCGAGCGCATAGCCATTGACCCTGGCAATGACCGGGATGTCCAGGCTGGTGCGCAGGCTGAGCCCGCCAAAGCCGTTCGGGTCCAGGCCGGCCCAATACTTCAGCCCGGTCTTGTCCACGGCGGACGTGGACATGTCCGCTCCGACGCAGAACGCCCGGGTGCCGGCGCCGGTGATGACAACGGCGCGGATGTCCGGATCGGCCTCCAGCTGGTCCCAGATTCCGTTGAGCCGGGCCTGGGCGGTGGTGTCGACGGCATTGAGCACGTGCTGGCGGTCGATGACAACGGTGGCAACGTGGTTCTCGATGGTCAGGGTGACCTGATCCACCAAGGTCCGCTCGGCGGCAGAAACGGCCGTCATCGGAGGACCCCCAGCTGCTGCAGGCGCTCGATGGCTTCGGCGTCGAAACCGTTCTCCAGCAGCACCTCCACGTTGTGTTCGCCGAGCTGCGGGGCAACGCGGCGCACAGTGGGCGGGGTGGCGGAAAGCCGGATCGGCGCGTTGAGCATGCGCACCATTCCGACGCCTGGATGCTCCGCCTCCACAATCATGCCGTTGGCCTCTGTCTGCGCATCGGCGAGGGCCTGCTCGAGCGTATGGACCGGGGCATTCAGCAGGCCTTGGTCTTCGAGCCTGGTGGTCCAATACTCGGTGCTGTTGGTGGCGATGCGCTCGCGGAAAATAGCCTGCAGGGCGGGCTTGTGCTGGAACTGCTGCGTCAGATCCGCGAATTCGGGCCGGAGCGTGAGGTCCTCGTCCAGGCCGAGCGCCTCTGAGATCCGTGACAGCGGGTCCGGGGTGAAGCCGCCGACCATGCAGACGGCGCCGTCGGTGGTTTCAAAGACTCCGCTGAGCGGCATGGCACCCCAGTTGACTTCGTAGCCGCGGTTGAGCTGCATGCAGGCCTCCTGCATCTGCAAATGCAGCATGGAGTCGTACATGGTCACTTCGACTTTCTGCCCGACGCCGGCGGTCTCCCGGGTGCGCAGCGCGAGTAGGATGCCCTGCATGAGGTGCATGCCGGTGATGTAGTCACACAGCGTGGTGGGGTAGATCCCTGGCTTCGTGTCCTCCGATTCGCGCCGCCACATCACGCCGGAGTACGCCTGGGCAATCGCGTCCTGGCCGCCCTTGTGCGAGTACGGTCCGTCCGGACCGAAGCCCGTGCCGGACGCCCAGATGATGCCCGGGTTGTCCGCCGCGAGGTCCTCGTAGCCGAAGCCCATCCGTTCCATCACACCGGAGCGGAAGTTGCTGACCACCACGTCCGTGTCGGTCAGCAGGCGGCGGAGCACTGCCTTGCCCTCGTCGGTGCGCGTGTCGACGGAGATGCTGCGCTTGTTCCGGTTGATGGACAGGAAGATCGGGTTGTCCTGGCCGTCCTTGTCCGGGAAGGAGTTCCGGGAGATGTCCCCGCTGCCCGGGCGTTCGACCTTGATGACGTCCGCGCCGTAGTCGCCCAGCAGCTGGGTGCAGGACGGGCCCATGAAGACCTGGGTGAAGTCCACGATCGTGATGCCGTCCAGGGGAAGCGGCGTCCGGGCCGGTTCGGCGGCCGGGACCGCCGTCGCGTCCTCCGATAGTTCCTCGATCACCGAGCTCATACCCCCACCACCGCGTCCACGTCCACCGTGGCGTTCGACGACGGGACGTCGCCCGGGTCCGCGCCGTGCCGGCGCATGCCCTGCTGGATGTCCACTGCCGGGACGTCGCGGACGAGAATGCCGTTCTGGACGGCCAGTGCGGCGGCGACGCCGACGGCCTGGCCCATCGCCATGCAGGGCGGGATCTCCCGGGACATCTTCTGCGCCTCGGGGGTGGCGGAGTAGTGCCGTCCGGCGACGAGGAGCTGGTCCACTTCCTTGGGCAGCAGCGAACGGAACGGGTAGTAGTAGTCGCGGCCGCGGGCCACGGTGTCGGCGAAGTGACGGCGTGAGGTGACGTCTTCCTTGGTCATCACGTATTCACCTTCGAGCAGGCGGGTCTGCCGGACGCCCATCTGGGACGCGACGTCGAGCATGTAGCACTTCTCGAAGCCGGGCAGGTTGGCGCGGACATAGTCGACGGCCTCGGTGATTTTGTCCCGGGCGGCGAACTCGGCGGCGGTCATGTCCGCCGGGTCGACGCCGTCGTAGCCGGTCATGTGCGGAGCGTTGCACCAGACCACACCGTCGATCGGGGTCTTGAGCCACCACAGCTCCCACGCGCCGCCGAGGAGTCGCTTGATGGTGCGGTTGATGGCGCGGGCTTCCTTCGGGTTGGCCTGCTCGAAGGCTTCGGCGGCGTCGGTGTCAACGTTGCCGAGGCGGAAGACGAGCGTGGTGAGGTAGCTGTCCTTGATGTGGCTGGCGCCGGCCCGGGAGGCGACATCGATGTCGCCCGTGGTGTCGATGACGACGTCGGCCATAAAGGCCTGGGGTCCGGATTTGGTCTCGCAGATAACGCCCTTGATGACGCCGTTGTCCACGATCGGGCGGGAGAACCACGAGTGCAGGCGCAGGTTGACGCCGGCTTCGCGGACAAGGTCGTTCGAGATGCGCTTCCAGCCGTCCGGGTCGAAGGCTGCCGCGTAACAGATGGGCTTGGGATTGACGTGGGTGTGGAAGTCGAACGTGCCGTAGCGGCCCCATTTGTTCCACAGTTCCTCGGACGCCTTGCGGTCATCGGCGGGCGGAACGATCGCCAGGCCCAGCTTCTGGAGGCGCTCGACGTATTCGGAGACGATGCCGGTGACGGTGATTTCCTGGCCGTTGATCATGTCATCGAGCACCAGGACCATGCCGCCTGAGGCGAGGCCGCCCAGGGAAGAGTAGCGTTCCAGCAGCGTGACCGAGGCCCCGGAGCGGGCCGCGGTGACGGCGGCGGCCACACCTGCGGGGCCACCGCCGACCACGAGGACGTTGGAGCGGGAGATGACGGGAGCAGTGAGGTCCTGGGTGGTGGTGGCGAGCTCGAGTGAAGTCATGGTGGTCATGGGGATCCTTACTTTCCGACGAAGAGGCCGTTGGCGCGGCGGGCTGCGAGGTAGAAGATGATGGACAGAATGGACAAGATGGCGACGTAGACCGGGAATACCCAGTTGAGCTGCATCGACTGGAGCCATACGAGCAGGTAGGAAGCAGTGCCGCCGAAGAGTGCGACGCCGATCCCGTAGCCGAGCGCGACGCCCGTGCCGCGGCATGCCTTGGGCATCAGCGAGGTGCTGACCACGTTGTAGAGGGTCATGTTCAGGACCAGGACGAGGGAGCCGCCGAGCAGGACCGCGGCGAAGCCGCCGATGCCGGGCTGGACGTACATCAGCATGAGGAACACCGAGGGGATGGCCAGGATGCGGGTGATGAGGAACCAGCGGGACATGGACTTGCCGTCGGCGAGCTTGCCGATGATCCAGCTGCCGATTACCAAGATGATGCCCAGGACCGTGGTTACGGCGAAGACGGAGGTGGGGTCTTCCTTGAAGTTGCCGCGGGCGGCGCTGGGGAGCCCGACGTTCCATGCGTAGTTGTACGCCTGGGCAGCGCCGACGACGAAGATGATGGCCAGGACCGAGAGCCAGTGCTTGCGGACACCGGTCCAGACGGCGGCTGGGGTATTGCTGGCCAGTTCTTCGGGCTTCATGGTCTCCGGCAGGGCCCGGCGGAGGTAGAGGACGACGAAACCGAAGGCGGCGCCGATGAAGAACGGTACGCGCCATCCCCAATCGGACATCACGGCGCCGCCGAGGGTCAGGCTGCACAGGAAGCTGACGAGGGAAGCGAGCAGAATGCCGATGTTGACGTAGAAGGACATGATGCCGGCGACGTAGCCTTCGCGACCGACCGGGGCCAACTCCACCGCATGGGAGGTGGAAAGCGGCGCTTCGATGCCGGTGGAAATACCCTGCAGGATCCTGCAAGCGACCAGGATGATGCCCGCCCACGCGCCGATCTCGGCGTAGCTTGGAGTGACGGCGATGACGAGCGTGGTGCCGGCCATCAACATAATCGACATCAGCATGACGCGCCGGCGCCCGATCCGGTCCGCGAGTGTGCCCAGCAGGACGCCGCCGAGCGGGCGGAACGCGAACCCGACGGCGAAAACGGCCAGGGTGTTCAGCGTTGCGGAGAGGGGATCCGTGCTGGGAAAGAAGTTCGGGCCGATGAACGCGGACAACAGGCCAAAGATCATCCAGTCGTACCACTCGAGGGCGTTGCCCAGGCCGAGGCCAAGCAGGCCTTTGCGGACTTCGGGTGTGAGCTGGCGGGAAACCTTTGGTGACTCGACGACGGTGTCAAGCATGGAATTTTCCTTACGCTTGCGGCCTGCCCCAGGGGGCAGGGCGGATGGGGGTATGACGCATTGCCGCCCCGGGGTTGGGGAGCGGTGGCTGCGAACGTGGCACGGTACGTCAGCGGGCAGGTTCAAGCCGTGACCGTGGGGTGAAAAGGTAAGGACCGCTTGGGGGCGGCGTTCTTACCACGCGTGAGGTGCGTTGACCCAGATTGCTACGCATACCTCTTCGTAGCTGTTCTTGTACCAGTGCGGGATTTCCGAGGAGTAGGTTATCGAATCGCCTTCGCCCAGGCTGTAGCAGACGCCGTCAAGGTAGACGTCTTTCCGGCCTGAAACGATGTAGCAGAACTCCTCGCCGCTATGGCTGAAGGGATTGGAGCTGGTGTCGTGGCCCGGCGGCGTCATGATCCACTGGGCTTCAATGCCACCGTTTAGGCCGGGGGTGAGCAGTTCGTGAACTGCTTCGCCGACGGATTCCCGGGTGACGCCCTTGAGGTTTTTCCGATCGGCCTTCCGGACGACCGGGGATCTGGTTTCTGCCTGGCCGATGAAGAATTTGCCGACCGGAATGTCCAGCCCGTGGGCCAGTTGAGCCAACGTGGTGAAGGACGGGTTCGCCAAGCCGCGTTCAATCTGGCTGACGATTGCCGGGCTGAGGCCCGTGATCTCCGACAGGTTGGCGAGCGTCATGCCCTTTTCCTTGCGCATGGACCGCACCTTGTTGCCGACGGTTGCCAACAGGGCGCTCGTTGCGGAGGAGGCGTTGCCCGTTGCGCTCTCGGCGATCATCGACTGTCCTTCACTTGGTGAGCTGACTCACATAACTATAGTGAAGATTTTTAGCGAGTCAATGATTCCGTTCATTAAAGTAAAAATATTCACAGAAGTTAAGTTGGGGTCCCGTGGATAGGGCGCCGGCGGGGGATCGTTTCAGGCAACGCGCGAGAGCAGGTCGCCGCACGCACCGGCACACAGAGAAGCTGGTGCAGCCGCCGCGTTTCCGCAGGCCACTGCACCAGCCGGTAGTTCGAACTTTCAGATTCTATGAAACGGTACTCATTCGCGACTCCCTACGTCCCGGTGGTTGCTTACCGGGTTTTTGCGTCATCGGCCAGATGCCGTGCAAGCAGCCAGCCGGCGCCAATCATAACTACGCCCAGTACCAGAAGAGTCCATGCGCCCGTGGCGTTCAGCGACAGGAAATTAGCCGCCGATCCCACGCCCACCATGAGCCCGTAGACGCTGAGGACGATGTACAGCAGACCGAAGCCCATCAGGAAGTTCCGGGCACCCATGGCGTTGCGGGACATGGTCCAGCCGGTCGCTCCGATGACCAGCTGCACGATGTTGAGCAGCATGGACACCTGGAACAACCCCAGGAGCATGGCCGTTGACTCGGGCCCGAAGAACGCTAGGGAGCCGTACTGCGTGGTCACACCGGGGATGAATCCCAGGACGCCCACGACAATCAGGACGATACCTACACCCATGCCAACGTTCTGAACATCCGTCCGTCCGAAGTGAACGCCATGTGCATGGGGAGATGCGGTAGTCATTTCTGCCTCCAACCACTGTTTGCGGACACTCCAATTTTACGGCGGAGCCGTGCGAAAAGCTCCGGGGCTGAAAGACCCTGATCACAACGATCCCGCAATACAGCCTGTCGGATCCGGGCCGTTGCCCGGCACATGGCACCATGGAAGGCGATGAAACTGCGCGCTGACCAGACCGGAGAACGGGGCCTCCCCATGCCCCTGTGGCTGCAGGGCGCCCTCGAGTCCGCGCAGGCCGCCTTCATCTCCGCCCTGATGGTGATCGCCCCGGTTATCGCGGTGTGGGCCACCGCCGGATTCCAGGACAGCCGCACCGATGTCCTGGCCCGCCTGGCCGGCCAGACCTGGCTCCTGATCCACGGCGTCCCGTTGGTCCTGGAGCCCGTGGGCGCCGGACCCGCAGCCCTCCCGGCGTCGGGCATCCTTTCCCTCACCCCGTTCGGGCTGACCCTCATCCCGTTCCTGCTCGCATGGCGGGCGGGCCGCCGGCTGGCACGGGCCTCCTACACCGACCAGCTCTGGCAGGCGCTGCTGGGCTCGTGGCTGATCTATGCCTGCTTCAGCCTGACCACCGGCTTCGTCTGCCGGGTGCCCGAAGTCGGCGTGGGGCTCTGGAGCGCCGCGTTCGTGCCGTTGATCCCGGTGTCGCTCGGCATGGTGATCGGCGCCCGCCGGGAGACCGGTTCCTGGAGCCGGCTGATCGGCGTCGACGCCGTCGCCTGGGTCTCCCGCACGGGCCAGCACTTCCGCTGGGCAGGCTCCTACATCGGCTCCGCCATCACCGCCGCGCTGGTCGCCGTGATGTCCGCCCTGGCGGCGTCGTCCGCGCTCCTCGCCGTGGATCTGGTGATCCACTGGGACCTGGTAATCGCGGTCTATGAAGGGCTCGACGCCGGGGCCATGGGCGGGGCCGTCCTCACCATCGCCCAGCTGGGTTTCATCCCGAACCTCGCCGTGTTCGCCCTGGCCTGGACATCAGGCTCCGGTTTCGCGCTGGGTGTCGGTTCGCAGGCCGGACCGCTGGGGACCGCCGTCGGGCCGCTGCCGTCCATACCGGTCCTCGCGGCCGTTCCGTCGGGGCCGCTGGACTTCGGCTTTGTGGCGCTTGTTGTTCCGGCGCTCGCCGGTGCCCTGGCCGGCTGGTGGTTCCTGCGCGCCGGCGAAAACCACTTCGACGAGTGGCTCTCGATCAAGATCCGGGCGCGGTCCTTCACGGCTGCCGCCTCGACCCTGGTCCTCGGCGTCGTGATCGGCAGCTT
>JBFGBS010000019.1:0-12688 GCA_041567475.1 Arthrobacter sp. | reverse complement strand
GACGAGGAAGTTCCGCACCTCGGTGCGTCCGTAGTCGAAGATCAGGGTTCCCCAGTCGGGGTGTTCGCCGAGGTTGGGATCGGCGTGCTCGTACAGGGCTTCGCCGTCGAAACGGGCCAGTGCCCATTCGTCCTTGGGGAAGTGCGCGGGGACCCAGTCCAGCAGGACGCCGATCCCGGCCTGGTGGAGTTCATCAACCAGGTGCCGGAATTCGTCCGGGTGCCCGAACCGTGAGGTCGGGGCGAAGTAGGACGTGACCTGGTAGCCCCACGAGCCGCCGAAGGGGTGCTCCGCTACGGGCATGAACTCCACATGCGTGAAGCCGAGCCACTTAACGTACTCCACCAGTTCCTTGGCCAGCTCCTTGTAACCGAGCCCCAGCCGCCAGGATCCGAGGTGGACTTCGTAGACGCTCATCGGCGAATTGTGCGGATCCCGGGCGGCCCGGGCTTCCATCCACGCCGCATCCCGGAAGGCGTAGGACGGCTCGACGACCTTGGAGGCCGTCAGCGGCGGGACCTCGGTGCCGAAGGCCATCGGGTCTGCCTTTTCCACCCAGTAACCGTGCTTGGTCCTGATTTCGAACTTGTAGCACGCACCGGCCGGAACGCCGGGGATGAACAGTTCCCAGACGCCGCTGGAACCCAGCGACCGCATCGAGAACTCCCGGCCGTCCCAGCCGTTGAAATCGCCCTTCACCCGGACGGCCTGGGCGTTGGGTGCCCACACGGCGAAAGATACGCCGTCGATGTCGCCGAGTCCGGACTTGTAGTGCCGGACGTGGGCGCCCAGGACATCCCAGAGGCGCTCGTGCCGGCCCTCGCCGATCAGGTGCAGGTCAATTTCGCCGATGGTCGGCATAAAGCGGTAGGGGTCATCCGCCGGCTGCGGCGCGAGGCCCTCATACGTCACCGAGAGCCGGTAGTCCGGCACGTGGCCATGCTCCTGCGGCTCCAGCACCGCGACCCACACGCCGTGTGCCTCATGCTCCATCGGAACCGTGGCCTCCGCCGTGACCACAGAGACGGCCTCCGCCAGGTGCTTCAGCGTCCGGATGGTGACGTGACCGTGGCCGTCAAGGTGTGCACCCAGAACCGAGTGCGGCGCGTGGTGTTCGCCGGCCGCTACCCTCGCGAGGGTTTCCGCGTCCACGGGCAGTGGGGCGCCGGGCCGTTCGATACGTGCTGAGCCTGTCATTTCTATACCTTCCGCTTCGGCTTCGGCAGAGACGCCAAAACCTGTACTACTGAGGAGACGACGTGATGCATCAACCGGGATGGAGAGCCAGTCCGGCCTGTTTCTTAGTTCGTAAATAACTTCATAGAGGGCCTTATCCAGCCACAGCGCCACAAACAGCGGCGAGCTCCGGTCCACGCTGCCCGGGATCACCTCTGCGTAGCCGGACAGGAATGCCTCGGCGCAGTCGTCCACCCACGTTGGCGGGACCTGCGTACCGGGCGCCTCGCGCTCGGCCGCGCCGGCCGCGTAGTCGAAGGAACGCAGCATTCCCACCACGTCGCGGAGCGGAACATCCGGGAAGTTCCGTTCTGAGATCGGCCGGAGCGGCTCGCCCTCGAAGTCCAGGATCGCCCAGCGCGGCGGCTGGTCTCCTGCCCCCGGCACTTGCAGGATCTGGCCCAGGTGGAGGTCGCCGTGGATTCGCTGCAGGGTTCCGGCGCTGCTGCCGTCCAGCCGGCGCAACAGCGCTTCCAGTTCCGCGTCGTAGGGTCCGACGGCGCTGCCGGCCTGGGCCCACGATTCGCGCACCCGCGCGGCGACGCCGGGCGCGATCTCGCGTCCCGGCGCTGATTCGGTCGCGGTGCCGAGCGCTTCGGCCAGCCGCCGGTGCACCGTCGCCGTCGCCGCGCCCAGGGCGTGGGCTTCCGCGGTGAAGCCGGTTCCGGTCGAGGCTGCGTCCACGGCCAGCCGCCACGCATCCAGGCCGCCGGCGAGGAACTCGTGGGCGACGGCGAGTTCACCGTGCGCCAGCCGCGTGCCGCCGGCCGGTGAACCGTCCTCGGGACTTTCCCATTCGCCCGTGACCCAGCCGATGGTCGCCGGCACTTCGGCGGTGCGGCCCGCGGTCAACGCCGCGCCAATCTCGACCTCCGGATTGCGGCCCGCCGAGAGGACCCGGAAGAACTTCACGATGGCGGCCGAACCGCCGTCGTCGACGATCACCGAACTGTTGGACTGCTCCCCCGTGAGGACCTTGACCTTGCCGGTCGCGAACGGCAGACGGTAGCCGGAGTCCACGGTGTGCCCGGTGGCGTTGCCCGTCGTCGAGGTCCCGCCGGAGCGGATCAGCTCCAGCCAGGCGGCGACGAACTCGGGGTCGTGGACGCCGTCGTACACCCAGCGCCGGTCCTGCGCGCCGTCCCCGGGAAGCTCGCCGATCAACGCGGACTCCGCGCCGGCCAGCGGCGCCGGGCGGAAGCTGAGCGGCACCTGGACGACGTCGGTACGGTCGCCGTCGCCGGTGGGGTACGTCACGGCGGCGATGAGCACTTCGAGCCCTGCCCCGCCGGGAGTACCGTCGCCAGCCCCGGCGCCGGGATCGCTCAGGCTCAGGAGGCCGGCCGGCGCGAGGGTGAACTCCCCGCTCTTCACCGGGAACCAGCGCTGGCGCGGCAGCCAGGCCACCACCAGTCCGGTGAGTTCAGCAGAATAGGCGGGTCCGGTCATCTCAACCCTCGATGGACAGGATAGGCATCGCCTGCGTGTGCGGGGACGCGGGATTCGACCCCGCCGAGCGGATCCGCAACCAGAAGAAATCGTGGCTGCCCAGGGTCAGGGTCAACGTCCCGTCGTCGCCGATCGCCGGGAAGGTCTGGCCGCCGAACACATCCCGGAGGCCCCGTCCGGCGTACTTCGGCACCCGCAGGGTGGTCGCCACCGGATGCTGGGAGAGGTTGAAGGCGCACAGGATGGTCTCGCCGTCCTCTCCCGCGGAGTTCCCTTCGGGGAGTTCGCGCAGGTAGGCGAGGACGACGTCGTGGTCGGCTTCGATGTGCTTGAACGATCCCAGGCCGAAGGCGGGGTGGTTCTTGCGGATGCTCAGGATCTGGCGCATCCAGCGCAGCAGCGAGCCCGAGTGGGCAGCCTCGGCCTCGACATTGGCCATGGAGTAGTTGTAGACGAGCGACTGGATCACCGGCAGGTAGAGCTTGCCGGGGTCCGCGCTGGAGAATCCGGCGTTGCGGTCCGGGTTCCACTGCATCGGGGTACGCACGGCGTCGCGGTCCTCGAGCCAGATGTTGTCCCCCATGCCGATCTCGTCCCCGTAATACAGGAACGGGCTGCCCGGCAGGGACAGCAGCAGCGCATTGATGAGCTCGATCTCGGACCGGGAGTTATCCAGCAGGGGCGCCAGGCGCCGGCGGATGCCGATGTTGGCGCGCATCCGCGGATCCGGGGCATACCAGCCAAGCATGGCGGCCCGTTCATCCGAGGTGACCATTTCCAGCGTCAGTTCGTCGTGGTTGCGCAGGAAGGTGCCCCACTGTGCGCCCTCCGGAATGTCCGGGGTGTCCTTCATCGTCTCGATGATGGGCGCGGCCTTCTGGTCGCGCAGGGCGTAGTACAGCCGGGGCATGATCGGGAAGTGGAAGGCCATGTGGCATTCCGGTTCCTCTTCCGTGCCGAAGTACTCCACGACCTCCGCGGGCGGCTGGTTGGCTTCGGCAATGATTACCCGGCCCGGGTAGCTCTCATCGACCATGGTGCGCAGCTTGCGCAGGAATTCATGCGTCTGGGGCAGGTTCTCGCAGTTCGTGCCCTCTTCTTCGAACAGGTAAGGGATGGCGTCGGCGCGGAACCCGTCGATGCCCTGGTCCAGCCAGAACCGCACGACGTCGAACAGCGCGTCGATGACCTTGGGGTTCTCGAAGTTAAGGTCGGGCTGGTGGCTGAAGAAGCGGTGCCAGAAGAACTGCCGCCGGATGGGGTCGAAGGTCCAGTTGGACTCCTCGGTGTCCACGAAGATGATGCGGGCATCCTCGTATTTCTCGTCCGTGTCGCTCCACACGTAGAAATCGCCGAAGGGTCCTTCCGGGTCCTTGCGGGATTCCTGGAACCAGGGGTGCTGGTCCGAGGTGTGGTTCAGCGGAAGGTCGATGATGACGCGCACGCCGCGGGCATGCGCCTCCGCCACGAGCCGTTTGAAGTCGCTGATCGTGCCGAATTCATCGAGCACGGAGTTGTAGTCGGAGATGTCATAGCCGCCGTCGCGCAGCGGGGACTGGAAGAACGGCGGCAGCCACAGGCAGTCGACGCCGAGCCACTGCAGGTAGTCCAGCTTCTCGATCAGACCGTGGAAATCCCCGGACCCGTCGCCGTTTCCGTCCGCGAATGCCCGGACCAGCACTTCGTAGAACACCGCTTTCCGATACCAAAACGGATCATGTTGCAGGCCTGGGGCATTCAGGTCATAGCTGGAACTGCCGTAGTGCTGGCTGGGGTTCTGCGGACTAAAACTCATTGGCACTACCTCCGGATATTCAGGATGTGGGCGGGTTCAACATGCGGGTCCAGCCGGACGTAGTTCGACTCGCCCCATTCCCAGCTCTCACCGGACAGCAGATCGTCGACCATAAAGCCGCCGTTATGGGTCAGGTTCTCCGGATCCAGCTCCAATGCCGCCAGGTCCAGGGTGACGGTGCTTTCCCGGGCGCTGTGCGAATCCACGTTGACGATGATGATCAGCGTGTCCTTGGTGCCGTCCGGCAGGGTCTTGTGCTTGGAATACACCACGGTGGAGGTATCCGTGCTGGCGTGAATGGTCAGGTTCTGCAGGTCACCGAGGGCCGGGTGCGCCCGCCGGATCTCGTTGAGCCTGGTCAGGTAGGGCGCCAGGGTCCGTCCGGAGGCGGCGGCCGCGTCCCAGTTGCGGGCCTTGTACTGGAACTTCTCGTTGTCGATGTTCTCTTCCGCGCCCGGCCGGGCCACGTGTTCGTAGAGCTCGAAGCCCGCGTACACGCCCCAGGTCGGGCTCGCCGTGGCGGCGAGGGTGGCCCGGATCCGGAACGCGGCCGGGCCGCCGAACTGCAGGTATTCGGTGAGGATGTCCGGGGTGTTCACGAAGAAGTTCGGCCGGAAGTAGGCCGGGGAGACGTGGCTGACCTCGTGGAAGTACTCTTCCAGTTCCGTCTTGGTGTTCCGCCACGTGAAGTAGGTGTAGGACTGCTGGAAGCCGGCCCGGCCCAGCGCATGCATCATGGCGGGGCGCGTAAAGGCCTCGGCCAGGAAGACGACCTCGGGGTGCTGCTCGTTGACCTTGCCGATCAGCCATTCCCAGAACCACACGGGTTTGGTGTGCGGGTTGTCCACCCGGAAAATCCGGACCCCATGGCCGACCCAATACAGCACAATGCGCAGGACCTCGTTGGACAGGCCCTCCGGGTCATTGTCGAAGTTGATCGGGTAAATATCCTGGTATTTCTTCGGCGGGTTTTCGGCATAGGCGATCGTGCCGTCCACGCGGGTAGTAAACCACTCCGGGTGGCTCTGCACCCAGGGGTGGTCCGGGGAGGCCTGGAGCGCCAGGTCCAGGGCAACCTCAAGACCAAGTTCGCCGGCACGCCACACAAACGCGGCGAAATCATCGATGGTGCCGAGGTCCGGGTGAATGGCGTCGTGGCCACCCTCCTTGGCCCCGATGGCCCACGGGGAACCAGGATCCTGCGGCCCGGCAATCAGGGTGTTGTTCGGTCCCTTGCGGTGCTGGATGCCGATCGGGTGGATCGGCGGCATGTAGATGACGTCGAATCCCATCGCCGCGACGGCGTCGAGGCGTTTTGCGGCGGTCCGGAACGTCCCGGAGGTCCATTCCCCGGTTGCGGCGTCGTGCACCGCGCCCTCGGAGCGGGGGAAGAATTCGTACCAGGAGCCCCGGCCGGCCAGCGCACGCTCCACCAGGAGCGGGTACGGCTCGGAGACCGTGACGAGTTCGCGGATGGGCTGGCGGTCGATGACGGCGGCCACCTCGGGGCTGAACCCGGCGGCCAGGCGCTGTTCGACGGACTGCGACTCGTCGGCGAGCCCGGCCGCCGCGGCCCGGAGTGTCTCCTGGTCATCCCACGGCCTGGTGGAGTCATTCGCCGCTTCGCCGAGCAGGGCGACGCCCTCGGCGAGCATCAGGTCGACGTCGACGCCGGCCCCGATCTTGACTTCGGCGTTATGGTGCCACGTCCCGTAGCGGTCATGCCAGGCTTCGATGACGAAAGTCCAGTTGCCGGTCTCAGCCGGGGTCAGCAGGCCTTCCCAACGGTCCGTGCCCTGGCCGCGCACGCCGCGCGGCGGGGCGAGGCGGACACGCTGCCGCTCGGTTCCGCTGGGATCGAACAGGACGGCGCTGACGCCGAGCTGGTCGTGTCCTTCCCGGAACGAGGTGGCCCCCACCACGATGGTCTCGCCGGCTACCGCCTTGGCGGGAAACTTGCCGCCCTCCACGACGGGCTGCACGGCAGTGATCGGAAAACGGCCGAATCTGAGGCCCTCCGTGATCAGGGCCTTCGGCTCTTGCTTGGACACGGCGCTGGTTCGCGAGTTATTCGTCACAGGCTCGACGTTATCTAGAAAATGGCCAGAATGCTAAGGCAGCGCGCCATTTACCTGATTTGTCTGAGGCCAACCGTCATTTACCGGAATGAAACACAAACCTGTTCACTGGTAGTGGGTTGTCGGTTATCGTTTCGCAGGTGAAGGCAATCCGCAGAATTACCGTCCGAACCGTTCTTCCCGAGTCCATCCGGCCGCTGGCCAGGCTCGCCACCAATCTCAGGTGGTCCTGGCACCGGCCCACCCGGGAGCTATTTGAGGGGCTGAACCCCGGCATCTGGGCGGAGAGCGCCCACGATCCGGTGACATTCCTGAGCCTGGTCAGCCGCGAGGAACTCCAGCGGCTCGCGGCGGACCAGGACGTCGTCAAGCGCGTCCACGCCGCCGCCGCCGATCTGGACCACTACCTTGAGCAGCCCCGCTGGTATCAGAGCCTCGGCGACGGCGCACCGTCCTGCATCGCGTACTTCTCCCCCGAATTCGGCATCACGGAAGTGTTGCCGCAGTACTCCGGCGGCCTCGGTATCCTCGCCGGCGATCACCTGAAGGCCGCCTCGGACCTCGGCGTTCCGCTGATCGGCGTCGGCCTGCTCTACCAGGCCGGCTACTTCAAGCAGTCCCTGTCCCGCGACGCCTGGCAGCAGGAGACCTATCCGGTCCTCGATCCGGACGGGCTGCCCCTGACCCTGCTCCGGGAGCCGGCGCCGGACGGCAACGGCAAGCCCCTCCAGATTTCGCTGCCTCTCCCCCACGGCCGCCGCCTGCTCGCGCACGTCTGGCGGGCCGACGTCGGACGCGTCCCCCTGCTGCTGCTGGACTCCGATGTCCCGGGCAACGACGACGCCGCCCGCAGCATCACCGACCGGCTCTACGGCGGCGGCGGCGACCACCGCCTGCAGCAGGAACTGCTGCTGGGCATGGGCGGCGTCAAGGCGCTGCGGGCGTTCCAGAAGCTCACCGGCGGGCCGGCACCCGAGGTGTTCCACACCAATGAGGGTCACGCCGGTTTCCTGGGCGTCGAACGGATTCAGGAAATGATGTCCGCCGAGAACCCGCTGACGTGGGAGGAAGCCCTGGCGGCGGGCCGGGCCTCGACCGTGTTCACGACGCACACCCCGGTGCCTGCCGGCATCGACCGTTTTGAGACCTCGCAGATCCAGCACTTCTTTGAGGCCGGGCTCGCACCCGATGTCCCGATTGCAAGGATCCTGGACCTGGGCCGGGAAGACTTCGCGGACGGCAATCCGTTCGTGTTCAACATGGCCGTCATGGGCCTGCGCCTCGCCCAGCGCGCCAACGGCGTCGCCAAACTGCACGGCGTGGTCTCCCGCGGCATGTTCTCCGCATTGTGGCCGGGATTCGACCATTCGGAAGTGCCGATCACCTCGGTCACCAACGGGGTGCACGTCCCCACTTGGGTGGACCCGCGCATCGCCAAACTCTCACCGGACCTGTTCGGTGCCGGCGCGGAGCCGAAGAATGACTGGGACTTCGCGTACAGGATCTCCGACGAAGACCTGTGGGCGCTCCGCCGCGAAATGCGGATGGCCCTCGTGGAAGACGTCCGGCGCCGCCTTCGGTCGGCGTGGAAGAAGCGCGGCGCGGCCGACGCCGAACTGGCCTGGACGGACTCGGTCTTGGACCCGGACGTCCTGACCATCGGCTTTGCTCGCCGGGTGCCGACCTACAAGCGGTTGACCCTGATGCTGCGCGACCCTGCCCGGCTCAAGGCACTGCTGCTGCACAAGACCCACCCGATCCAGCTGGTGATTGCGGGCAAGTCGCACCCGGCCGATGACGCCGGCAAGAAGATGATCCAGGACCTGGTCCGGTTCACCGACGACCCTGAGGTGCGCCACCGGATCGCGTTCCTGCCCAACTACGACATCGCCATGGCCCGGACGCTGTTCCCCGGCACCGATGTGTGGCTGAACAACCCGCTGCGCCCGCTCGAAGCGTGCGGCACCTCCGGCATGAAGGCCGCCCTGAACGGTTCCCTGAACCTCTCCGTGATGGACGGCTGGTGGGATGAGATGTACGACGGCGAGAACGGCTGGGCGATCCCGACCGCCAACAACGACGCATCCCCCGAAGAACGCGATGACATCGAGGCGGCGGCACTCTACGAGCTGCTCGAAACCCAGGTGGCGCCGAAGTTCTACGGCCTGACGGTCTCCCACGGCGCGGGTGCGGCCGGGCCTTCGCAGTCCGGCCCGCAGAAGGTTCCCACGCATTGGGTCTCAATGATCAAGCACACCATGTCCCATCTGGGCCCGGCGGTCTCGGCGGACCGGATGCTCAAGGACTATGTCAACGTCCTGTACCGGCCGGCCGCCATCGCCGGACGGGCGGCCATCGCGGAGAACTATGCCCAGGCCAAAACACTCGCGGCATGGACCTCCCGGATCCGGGCCGCGTGGCCGCAGATCCAGGTCGAACATGTGGACTCGGTCGGCGTCTCCGAGGACCCGCAGATCGGGGACCTGCTCCAGGTCAACGCGTACGTTGCCTTGAAGGACCTGGCACCGGACGATGTCTGCGTCGAGGTCGCCTATGGCCGGGCGGGCGAGAACGATGAACTCATTGATGTCACCGTCGCGGAGCTCAAAGCCGCGGAGGACCTGGGCAACGGCCGCCACCTGTTCAGCGGGACCGTGGTGATCGACCGTTCGGGTTCGTTCGGCTACACCGTGCGGGTCCTGCCCAAGCACGAGGCCCTGGCGTCCTCGGCCGAACTCGGGTTGATCGTCAACGCCTAGGGACCGGAGTCTCTTAAACACAGCAGCCCGGCACGTTGGTGCCGGGCTGCTGTGCTTTACCGAGGCCGCATTCGGCCGCGGCGCGCGTGCGGCGCGGGTTCTTCCCGGCGTTTCCTAGAGGAAAACAGCGACGACGTCCAGGCTGCCGGCGGCGTAGCTTTCGGCGTCCTGGAGGGTTTCGCAGAAAACGCCGAAGGAGCGGTCCGCGCGGAACCCGGCCGGTACCTGCCAGATGAAGGTCACGGGGGCCTGTCCGTCTTCCGCGACGGCGTCCGCAACATCCTGCAGGGAATCGTGCAGGACGTCCAGGTCCACGGCTGATTCCTCCTGCACGTCCAGGATCTCGCTGAACGTCTCCAGGAGCGCCCGCTGGGTGTCCGCGGCCGGGATGACCAGCGCACGGCGGCCGGCGTCGTCGATCTGGTCCTTCAGCTCTTCGATGGTCCAGGTGTCTGCCGAGTAAATCTTCATGGGGCCCTTCGTTGTTGGTTCATTTGTGAAAACTAGGTGCGGTAGACGTTGATCGAGTTGGCCTCGACGAGGTCGCGCTCTCCGGAGGAGACCCGGGTCCCCTGCCGCCGGTCGTGGAGCTCGGTGGTGGTCAGGCGCAGCTCGAAGGGGCGGCGGCCGGGGCCTGCCTCGCTGGCCAGGGCCGGCAGCGTGACCTCGACGTCGGCGGCGCCTCCGTTGACCACCACGAGGCCGTCCACGTGGCCGTCGTCCGAGCCCAGCAGCAGCTGGACCACCCGGTTGCGGGGATCCTGCCACGTCTCCGGGGCCATCGGTTGGCCGCTGGCATCGAACCAGTGGAAGTACGCTTGGTTCTCCCGCGCCGGATAATCATGGGGCTGCAGCGCCAGGAATTCCCGGCGCAGCCGGATCACGCGTTTGGTGTTCCGCAGCATGGCGTGGGATTCCGCCGTGGCGGACCAGTCGATCCAGGTCACCGGATTGTCCTGGCAGTAGGCATTGTTGTTGCCCTGCTGCGTCCGGCCCAGTTCGTCCCCGGCCGTAATCATCGGCACGCCGAGTGAAATCATCAGCGAGGCCATGAGGTTCCGGCTTGTCTGTGCGCGCCGCGCGAGGATGGCCTCGTCTTCGGTCCGGCCTTCGAATCCGTGGTTGTAGCTGCGGTTGTCGCCGTGGCCGTCGCGGTTCTGCTCGCCGTTGGCTTCGTTGTGCTTGCGGTCGTAGGAGACCAGGTCAGCCAGGGTGAACCCGTCGTGGGCGGTGATGAAGTTTACCGAGGCGAGCCGGGAGCGGCCCGATGCCTCGAACAGCCCGGCCGAACCGGAGAGGGCATCGGCCAGGCGACCCACGGACCCGCCGGTCCCCCCGGCGTCGATCGCGGCGCGGTCGGAGAGCCAGAACGTCCGGACGGCGTCGCGGAAGTGATCGTTCCAATCCACCCAGCCCGCCGGGAACCGGCCGGTCTGCCAGCCGCCGTAGCCGATATCCCACGGTTCGGCGATCAGCTTGGTGGCGGACAGCACCGGGTCGGCCGCGATTGCGACCAGGAACGGGTGCCGGGGATCAAACTCATTGGCGGAGTTCCGGCATAGGGTGACCGCCAGGTCGAAGCGGAAGCCGTCAATGTGGAACTCGTTGACCCAGTAGCGCAGCGAGTCCAGGACCAGTTGGACCACCCGGGGTTCCCCGAAATTCAGGCTGTTGCCGCAGCCCGTGGTGTCCACGTACGCTCCGTGGTTGTCGGTCCGGTAGTACGTCTTCTCCCCCAGGCCGCGGAAGCTCAGCGTCCGGCCGTCGGCGCCGCCCTCGGCGGTGTGGTTATAGACGACGTCGAGGATGACCTCCAGGCCGGCGGCGTGCAGGGCCTTGACCATCTCCTTGAATTCGCGGGCGACGGCTTCCGGCCCGGCGGCCTGGGCGGCGGCCGTGGCGTAGCCCTGGTGCAGGGCGAAGAACGCGGCAGTGTTGTAGCCCCAGTAGTTCGGCATGCCGAGGTTCTGCAGGTGCGGCTCGTCCACGTGGAAGTGCACCGGCAGGAGCTGCACGGACGTGATGCCGAGCGCGATGAGGTGCTCGATCATGGCCGGGTGCGCCATGCCCGCGTACGTTCCCTGCAGCGCTTCCGGGATGTCGGGGTGCATCCGGGTCTGGCCGCGGACGTGGGCTTCGTAGATGATGGTGTTCCGCCACGGCAAACTGGGGCTGCGGTCATTGCCCCAGTCGAAGTCGCCGGCGATGCGGACGCTCGTGAGGAATTCTCCGCGCTCGTCGACGGCCCTGCCATACGGGTCCAGCAGCAGGGGCTGGCCGCCGACGGCGTCAAAATCCGGGGCCGGCATGGACAGCGGCAGCGACTCGTGGTCCGGGGATGACCGGAAGCCATACCGCGATCCGGGCGGCATCCCTTCGACGATGCCGTGATGGACGCCGTCGGTGAGATTCGGCAGGGTCTGCACCTGCCACACGCCGCCCGGGGCCTGATAGGCGATATCCAGGGTCTCTATGGCGGGCGCGTAGACGGCCACGTTGACCACCGAGCCGCGGGTCACAGCGGGGCTGCGGGGACCGCCTGTTGCCGGGCCCCAGGCACGCGGAATACTAAGTCCCAGCGGAAACGCCCGCGAGGCGTCTACGGTTGCAGCTGTATCTACTAGAGGCGTGCCCATTGGCACAAGTTTAGCCGTGCCGAACCAAGGAACACTCAATGTGGCCTGCACACCGGCACCGTCTCCGCCGCGGCTTCAATGCATAGACTGCAATGCATACTGGAACGAATGCCGATCTGGAGGTAACTGTGCGAGTGGCACTGGCTCAAATCATCACCGGCCGCGACCTGGCGGAAAACCTGGCGCTCGTTGAAGAGTACGCCCGCAAGGCCCAAGCCGGCGGGGCGGAGATGGTGGTGTTTCCCGAGGCGACGATGCGCGCCTTCGGAAATTCGCTGCTGGACATCGCCGAGCCGCTGGACGGGCCGTGGGCCTCGCGGGTGCGAGCCATCGCCGCTGAGCTTGGTGTGGTGATCGTGGCCGGGATGTTCACACCGGGCGAGGGCGGCAAGGTCAGGAATACACTCTTGGCCACCGGCCCCGGTGTTGATACCAGCTACGACAAGATCCACCTGTTTGACGCCTTCGGCTTTGCCGAGTCGGACACGGTCGACGCCGGTACCGGCCCCGTCACCTTTGAGGCCGCCGGCATCACCTTCGGACTCGCCACCTGCTATGACATCCGTTTCCCTGACCTGTTCACGGAAAACGCCGACCGCGGGGCCCAAGTGAACATCGTGTGCGCGTCCTGGGGCGGCGGCCCCGGCAAGGTGGAGCAGTGGAGGCTCCTGGCCCGTGCCCGCGCCATCGATTCCACCACCGTGGTGCTTGCCTGCGGCCAGGGCAACGCCGCCG
>JBFGBS010000018.1:0-13236 GCA_041567475.1 Arthrobacter sp. | reverse complement strand
GCTCCTGCGGCTGCAGATCCCGCCAACCGCAGGAGTGGTCCTGATCCTCGCCGTGTACGCCCTGCCCTACACGACGTACACCATGCGCGTCGCCTATGGAGCCCACGACCTGGGCTTCGAAGAAGAAGCCCGCAGCCTGGGAGCGTCCCGCCGGCAGGTCCTGTTTCGGGTGCACTTGCCGTTGCTGGCCCCGGCGCTGGCGCGCAGCGCATTCCTGGCCTTCCTCGTCGGCTGGAGCGACTACGTCATTACGCTCCTCGTCGGCGGCGGCTCGATGATCACCGTCCCGATGCTCGTGGCGTCATCCGCCTCGGGGACGGGCAACGACTCGGCCGTTGCGGTGCTGTCCGTCGCCGCAATCCTGCCTCCGCTCATCCTGCTGCTGGGCGTCGGAATGCTCGCCCGCAAACCCCAAGGAGACCCTGCATGAGCAGCGCACTGATCATCGACGGCCTCTCGAAGTCCTTTGCCGGCTCCACCGGGCCCGTCCTCGCCGACGTCAGCCTCACCGTGGAAGCAGGCTCCTGCACCGCCATCCTGGGTCCGTCCGGGTCCGGGAAGAGCACCCTGCTCCGGGCGGTCGCCGGCCTTGACGTTCCCGACGCCGGACGGATCCTGCTGCGCGGCACCGACCTCGCCGGCGTCAGCGCCGAACGCCGGGGGATGGCCATGGTGGCCCAGCGGCCGCTGCTGTTCCCGCACCTGAACGTCCTGGACAACGTCGCCTTCGCCGCGACGGTCCGCGGCGTTCGCCGGCGCGCCGCCCGCGACGATGCCGCCGGGTTCCTGGACCTGGTCCAGCTGGAGGGCTTGGGCCACCGGGCCGTCTCGGCGCTCTCCGGCGGGCAGCAGCAGCGTGTCGCCATTGCGCGGGCCCTCGCCGCGCGTCCCTCGGTGCTGCTGCTGGACGAACCCTTCAGCGCCCTGGACCAGGAGCTGCGCTCGAGCATGCACGAGCTCCTGCTCCGGCTCCGGGACCGGCTGGCCCCCACGATCCTGCTGGTCACGCACGACCGTGACGAAGCCGCCGCCGTCGCCGACCGGATTGCCGTCCTCGGCGGCGGGACCGTGCTCCAGCACGAGCCCGCCGCCCGCGTGTATGCGCGGCCGGCGTCCCTCGAAGTCCACCGTCTGATGGGCGGGCTGAACGAGGTCGACGGGACGGTCCGGGCCGGGGTCCATTACTCGGCGCTCGGTGACCTGGATTTGCCGGCGGACACGGCCTGGCCGGACGGGCCGGGGGTGCTGGTGTTCCGGGCCGAGAGCATCGGCATCCCGGACAGCGGGCAGCCGGGGCTGCCCGCCACGGTCCCCGCCACCGTCACCGCCGTCCGGACGCTGGGGCCGCGCCGGCTGGTGACCATGGCGGCCGCCGGCATCCGGCTGCACGCCGAAGCGCCCTGGGGCCGTCCACTGGCCGTGGGCGAGCACATCCGGGTCAGCATTCCGCTGTCCGCACGCGCCGTCGTGGCCGGGGGCGTTCAGCCCGCAGCGGCCAGCGCGCCCGGAAGCTCCGTCAGTGCCCCGATGGTGAATTCCGGCGCCTCGAAATAGGCGGGATAGTCCGCGCCGGTCCGGTTCAGCCACGCCGTGCGCAGGCCGGCGCGGGCCGCGCCGTGGACGTCCCAGGGATGGACGGCGACGAGCAGCATGCTGCCGGCATCAGTCCCGGTAGCCGTGGCGGCGTACCCGTAGGCGGCCGGGGCCGGTTTCCACGCGGGGGCGTCCTCGACCGTGAGCAGCAGCTCGAACTCGTCCCGGAGGCCCGCCTCGGCGAACAGCTTCCCGGCGATCGCGGCGGAGCCGTTGCTCAGCGTGACCAGGCGGAACCCGGCCGCCGAGAGGGACCGGATTCCTTCCGGTACGTCCGGATGCAGAGAGAGTCCTGCGAGTCCGTCCATGATGTGTTCGACGGCGGCGTCGAGGCCGCGGTCCAGCTCCGCCCCGGCCAGCAGCCCCCGGAGTGCCTCCGCGCCGATGGCGGCGAAGGAGCCGTTGTCGCCGCTGGCGGTGAGCGCGAAGCCGTCCCGCAGGAGGGTCGCGAACCAGAGTTTGGCCAGCGCGGCCGGCGCGCCGACGTCAGCGAACCGGGAACCCATCGGGGCCATGTCCGAGAGGGTTTCGTTGACGTCGAAGACAATGACCTGGGGTGCGGTTTTCACGGGTTCTCCTGCGGTGGGCGCGGTGCTGTCCCGTCCCAGTCTGCCGCAGATACTGATTCAGGGAGTGCTACGGCATGACCTTGTACAAGTCGACGACCGTCTCTTCGGGAGGGGACGTGAATCCGCCGTCGATGCCCGCCTGCATCCGGGGCATCAGGATGGTGTCGCGGAAAGTTTCCCAACTCTCTTTGGACTCGTGGACGGCCAGGATCGTCCACCCGCCGGTGGATTCGCCTGCGGCGTGGAAGATCTGGCCGTCGGGCAGGCGGCCCTCGCCCGGATGCACGGCGGCCAGTGACGCCTCGTATTGTTCCTTGGTGCCGCCCGGGAAGAAATGCACGACTCCGTAGCCTGCGCTGGACATGGTTGCTCCTCGACCACTAGTGGGGATCCGACACTGCCAGTCCTAGACTCCGGCCCGTGGGCTGTCAATAGCCGCTGCGGGGACGGTTTCGGCGCACGCGGGCGGCGGGGAGAATGGACGGGTGACTTCCCCCGTTCCCCGGCATCCCGCCGGCGCCCCCGGCCCGTTCAATCTGGACCTCATCGGTGCCGGCCTCGCCTTCGCCGTCTCGCTGGATAATTTGGGCGACGCTCTGCGGGCGGGAGGTGCCGCGGCCACCGCCGTAGTCCAGGCGCCGCCCGGCACCGGGAAGACCACGCTGGTGCCGCCGCTGCTCGCGAACATCGCCGCCGTCAACACTGCCGTCAACACTGCCGGCGCCTCCGGAGCATCCCCGGCACAGCGCCGGCCCCGGGTCGTTGTGACCCAGCCGCGGCGCGTGGCCGCACGGTCCGCCGCCCGGCGCCTCGCCGCACTGGACGGCAGCAGGGTAGGGGACAGGGTCGGTTACACGGTCCGCGGCGAACGGAACGCGGGCGCCGAAACGCTCGTCGAGTTCGTCACCCCGGGAATACTCATCTCCCGTTTGCTGGCGGATCCGGGCCTGGAGTCGATCGACGCCGTCGTCCTCGACGAAGTGCATGAACGCGGCCTGGAGACCGACCTGCTGCTGGGGATGCTCAGCGAGGTCCGGCAGCTCCGGGGCGACTTGATGCTCCTGGCCATGTCCGCCACCCTGGACGCCCCGCGCTTCGCAACACTTATCGGCGCCGCTGACGCCAGTGCGTGGAACAACGACGGCGACGGCGACGAGGGCGGCGGCCGCGGTCCGGCGCCGGTCGTTGACTGTCCCTCGGCGCTCTACCCGCTGGCGGTGGACTGGGTGCCGGCGGCGGTGCCCAGGATCGATGGCAAGGGCATCGCGCGGGCCTTCCTGGACCACGTCGCCGACACGGCGGTGGCGGCCCATACCACCGCGCTGGCCGGCCATCCCGGGACGGATGCCTTGGTTTTTGTGCCGGGCGCCTGGGAGGTTTCCTATGTGGCGGGCCGGCTCCGCGGGCGGACCAAGGCCGAAGTCCTGGAGCTGCACGGCCAGGTGGGTGCGGCGGAGCAGGACCGGGCGGTGGCAGGGCGCGAACCCGGCGGCCGGCCCCGGATCATCGTCTCCACGGCGCTAGCCGAGTCCTCCCTGACCGTTCCGGGCGTCCGGCTGGTCATCGACTCGGGCCTGTCCCGTGAACCGCGGCGGGACAGCAACCGGGGTATGTCCGGGCTCGTGAGCGTCTCGTGCTCCCGGGCCTCGGCCGACCAGCGCGCCGGCCGGGCCGCCCGCCAGGGGCCGGGCCGGGTGGTGCGCTGTTACGACCAGCGGACTTTCGGCGCCGCACCGGCGCACCCGACCCCGGAAATTGCGGTCGCCGACCTCACGGGGGCCGCCCTGGCCATGGCCTGCTGGGGATCGCCGAGCGGTGCGGGGTTGGCGCTGCCGGACGCCCCGCCGGCGGGCGCCATGGCCGACGCCGTCGAAGTCCTGCGGGAACTCGGCGCGGTGGGGCCCGACGGGCACGCGACGGCCATCGGCAGGACCCTGGCCCGCATCCCCGCCGATCCGCGGCTGGCCCGTGCCCTGCTCGACGGAGCCGCCGCGGTGGGTGCCCGCGCCGCGGCCGAGACTGTCGCCGTGGTGGCCGGGGACCAGCGTGCACCCGGTGCGGACCTCGCGCGTCTGCTGACCTCGCTGCGGACCGGCAGGGAACCGGCGTCCCGGCGCTGGGCGGAGGACGTCCGGCGGATGGAGGCCATTGTGCGCCAGGAGGGCCGCGGCGGCAGGACCTTCCCGGCCGGCCAGGCGCCCGCGGAGTGGCCCGCCGGCGGGGCGGGAGCCGGGGGCGTCGGGTTCGTCGTCGCCCTCGCTTTCCCGGACCGGGTGGCGCGCCGCGTCCCCGGCGATGGCCCCGAACGCTACCTCCTCTCCTCCGGGACGCGGGCCGGGCTGCCGGCCGGCAGCCACCTGACGGGCCAGGAGTGGCTCGCCGTGGCCGAAGTGTCGCGGGCCGAGGGCCGGGACGCGGCCGGGACCGGCGCCGTCATCCGGTCCGCGGCAGCCCTGGACGAGGACGCCGCCCTCAGCGCCGCCCGCCATCTCCGCCACGAATCAGTGGAGGCACGGTTCGCCCAGGGACGCGTCACCGCCCGGCGCGAACGCCGCTTGGGGGCCATCACGCTGTCGTCCACCCCGGTCCGGCCCTCCGCCGCGGAGGGCGCGGCCGCCGTCGCCCGCGCACTCTCCGCGGAGGGCCTCGGGATCATTGGCTGGTCCGCCGCGGCCGAGGGCCTGCGCCGCCGGATGGCGCTGCTGCACCGGGAACTCGGTGATCCGTGGCCGGACGTGGCCGAGCCGGCGCTGCTGGCCCGGCTCGGCGAATGGCTCGCCCCCGAACTGGCGGCGCTGGCCGGCGGCGCCGGTACCGGCGGGATCGACCTGGCCGATCCCTTGCGCCGGCTGCTGCCGTGGCCGGACGCGGTCCGGTTTGCGGAGTTGGCACCGGAAACCCTGGAGGTGCCGAGCGGTTCGCGGGTGCGGATCGGATACCCGGACGTGGGGGACGCCGCCGGCCGGCCCGTGGTGGCCGTGAAGCTGCAGGAGTGCTTCGGCTGGGCGGACACTCCACGGCTGGCGGGGGAGCGGGTGCCGGTGCTCTTTCACCTGCTCTCCCCGGCCAGGGCGCCGCTGGCGGTGACGGATGATCTCGCGTCGTTCTGGTCCGGCCCGTATGCCCAGGTCCGGGCGGAAATGCGCGGCCGCTACCCGAAGCACCCCTGGCCGGAGGACCCCTGGACGGCGCCGGCGACGGCAAAAACCAAGCGCCGGATGTAACCCTGCAACGCGGGGTCACTTCCCGCCCATTCCGGCCTCCGGAACGGGCCGGATGTGACCCCGCGTTTCTCTTTAGGGGGAGGGCCGGAGGCCTCTTTTCAAACGGCCCGATTAGGGCCACCATGCTGCTACATCGGTTCGGAAATTGCGTGGGTCTCAGGTGTGGAGAGGAGGCTGGGCACACCTTCCGGTCCTGCCACGGTAGCCATTCCCGGGAGGGAACGCTCCGCGCCACGTCGGGGGATCGTGGCACGGATCCACCAGCGCCGCCTTGCTGCTGGGCCCATGGGCTCAGGACAGCTGCCGGAGGCCAGCAACCTCGACGATGAAAGGCCACTCTGATGTTCCAACCACGCGAGCGGGGGACGGCCCTCGGCTCCGCGCTCCTGCTGTTCCTCGCGATGTCCGCCGCGGCATGTTCGGCGCCGCCGGCCACTTCCGCACCGGCCACGGAATCAGCTCCGCCCGGGACCTCACCGACAACGACGCCGGACGCTGCACCGGTTCCGGCCTCACCGACAGTTGACCCCGTGGCCGCGGGGCTCTGCGGGCCGGACACGGCGCTCTTCTTCGATCGCGCCGCATTCCCGGCGTCGCCGAAGATCGACAACAAGTGGTCTCCCCGGACTCCCGGCATGCAGTACACCACCATGGGCACGGTCACCAGCGCGGAAGGCACCTCCGAACGTATGGTGACCCACACCGTGACCGGCCTGACGAAGATGGTCGACGGCGTCAAGACCCTGGTGATGTGGGACCGCGACTACGCCGACGGCGAGCTCGTGGAGTCCGAACTGGCGTTCTTCGCCCAGGCCAACAACGGCGACGTCTGGCTCTTCGGGGAGTACCCGGAAGAGTTTGAGAACGGTGAATTCATCGGCGCGCCCGCGACCTTCCTCAGCGGCATCTCCGACGCGCAGGCAGGGCTGGCGATGCTGGCCGAGCCGAAGGTCGGCGCGCCCGCCTACGTCCAGGCCCATGCGCCGGCGGTGCAGTTCCTCGACTGCGGGAAGCCCGTGCAGGAGAACCAGCAAGCTTGTGTCGCCACGGGATGCTACGACAACGTGCTGGTCATCGATGAACACAATCCCTTGGAACCGGCAGGAGGGCACCAGCAGAAGTTCTACTCGGCAGGCACCGGCCTGGTGAAAGTGACAGCCGTGGGCGGGGACCAGCAGGAGACTCTGGAACTCGTGAAGGAGGAACAACTCTCCGACGCCCAGCTAAAGGAGATCAACCAGCAGGCACTGCTCCTGGAGGAGCGCGCCTATGAGATCAACGCGGACTACGCCCAGACCCCCAAGGCCGAAGTCGCGACGGAGACCGCGGGCAGCTGGTAGCCGCCGCCGCGGTCATCCCTTCGGCGGGCGGGCCGGGAACAGCGGGCGGCAGCTCACGCAGTCGCCGGCCGGGTCGCCCGCGCCCGGCGGCGCCACGGCCCAGCGCTCAAGCGTCAGCCGCTCCCGCAAGGCCCAGGCCAGCAGCCCGAGGGACAGGACAGCGAAAACCGGCTGGATCACCCCGGCCAGGATCCAGGGCGCGGCGCCCGCAAACAGGTGGGTTGCCAGCGTCCCCGGGCCCGCGGACGTGGCCAGTGCCAGCCCTATGAGTCCGATCACCGGCCACCGCGTGTCGCAGAGGGTCGCGTCGGCCCCGATGGGGGCGCGGACGTAGCTGCCGAGGATCAGTCCGGTGAGGACGGCACCCGCCGCGAGAATCGCCAGCGACCACCAGGGGATCGCGGTGGCTATCAGCATGCCGTTGACAGAGACGACGGCGGCGGCCGCGGCGGCAGCGCCGACTCCGGCGGCGGCGAACCGCGACCGCTGCCAGCTGCGCAGGAGACGGACGTCGCCCGCGAACCGGCCCGCCGGGTTGTGGAATCGTAGGGTGCTCATATCAGCCGCGCCCCGCTCCGGATGTGCCGTGCCGTCCAGATCACAACAACGGCAACGAGCACCGTGGAGACGAAGCCCAGCCCCGAGTAGCCGAGCGTCGCGAGCACCGGTCCTGCCAGAGCCCCGCCGAGTGCTCCGGCGGCATTCATGCTCAGATCCGAGACGCCCTGCAGCGCGGGACGGTCCTGGACCTGCGCTGATTCCGTCACGAGCGCGGACCCTGCGACGACGGACGCCGACCAGCCCAGGCCCAGCAGCACCAGGCTGAGCGTAACCGCGGGCTGCGAATCGGCCGCGGTCCCGGCAATCAGCAGCGATGCCAGCAGCATGGCCTGGCCCAGCAGGATGACCGGCAGCCGGCCGGCTTTGTCCGCCAGCCAGCCGAAGACCGGGGACACGGCATACATCCCGGCGATGTGGAGGCTGATGGTGAATCCGACGAGCGTCAGGCCGGCCCCGTGATCGCGCAGGTGCACCGGTGTCATGGACATCAACGCCACCATGGTCGCGTGGCTCAGGGCCACGGCGGCCACCGCATACCTCGCCTGCCGGGTGCTCCGGAGAATCCGCCAGCCGGATTGCGCCGGTGGCGCCGTGGCGGCGGATTCGCCCCGGGATATGGCCGTCAGGAGCGGATCTGTGCGCAGGCCGGCGAGGTAGACCACGGCGGCCGTCGCCTGGGCTGCCGCGGCGAAGGCAAACGCGCCGGTCAGCGGCGGCAGGCCCAGCGCGGCGCCGACGCTTTCTCCCGGTCCGAACAGGTTAGGCCCGAGCACGGCGCCGATGGTGGTGGACCAGACCACGATCGAGAGATCCCGGGCACGGGTTTGTGACGGGGCCAGGTCCGTGGCGGCGAAGCGTGCCTGCAGATTCACGGCCGAGCCGGCCCCTAAGAGCATCAGGCCCGCAAGGAGCAGGGGGAAGGACACAATCGCGGCCGAGGTGATGGCGATGATCGCCCCGATTCCTGCAATCAGCGCCCCGGTGGAGAGGGAAATCCGCCGGCCCCGGGCCACAGCGAGCCGGGCCAGGGGAATGGCCGCGAGCGCCGCCCCGAGGGTGCTCATGGTGGCTGCCATGCCGGACCAGGCGGCGGTGCCGGACAACTCGGCGGCCAGCAGCGATCCCAGCGACAGGGTCGCGCCCATCCCGATTCCGCCGAGTATCTGCCCGCCGACCAGGACGGAAAGGATCGTCCGCTGGACGGAGACGTCGGTGGCGGCGTCGGACGGCGCGGGCGGCCGGGCATCCGTCGCTTCGTGAGGTACGGGCATATCGCCAGTCTCTCAGATACCCGCACGGGTATCCAGCGGGGTCTGTCGAACGCCGCCGCCGCTTGCGTTCATACCCTGGGGGGTATTAGCGTTGGGTCTTGCACCTGCCGGTAATACCGGCCCGGAACGAGAGGATCCCTGCATGAAAGGCATCAGCATCGACGATCTGGCCGCGATACGGCAGGACGTGCCCATCATTGACGTCCGCGAGGCCGAGGAATACGCCCAGGCCAGCGTGCCCGGAACCCTGAACGTGCCGCTCTCGCGATTCGGTTCCTCCCTCGGGGCTGTCCCGTCCGGACGCACCGTCTATGTGATGTGCGCGGGCGGCGGCCGCAGCTCCCGGGCCACCGAGGACCTCACGGAGCGCGGCTACGATGCCGTGAACGTCATGGGCGGCATCACGGAGTGGTACCGGAACGGCCACCCGGTCACTTACAGTGCGGGTGGAAGCTAAAGACGCATCGCCGCACGATACGCGTCCCTCAAGGGCCAGAGATACCCGCGAGAACCAGAGACAGAAGGAGAAAATCATGGACGTCGTTGTCATTGAAACCCCGCAGCTCGGAGATCGCAGCTATCTCATCCACGACGGCGCCGTGGCGCTCGTGATCGATCCGCAGCGGGACATCGACCGCGTTGAGGCGGCCGTCCGCGAGGCCGGCGTCACCGTCACACACGTCGCCGAAACGCACGTGCACAACGACTACGTCTCGGGCGGGCTGGAACTGGCCAGGAAGCACGGGGCCACCTACCTGGTCAATGCCGCCGATCCGGTGACGTTCGACCGCATGCCGATTTCCGACGGCGAAACGGTCAGCATCGGTTCGTTTACCGTCAAAGCCGTCGCCACCCCCGGCCATACGCACACACACCTGTCCTTCATCGTCGAAGACGGCGACCGGCAGGCCGTGTTCTCCGGCGGCAGCCTGCTCTTCGGCTCCGTGGGCCGGACCGACCTCGTCGCAGAGGCCGACACCGTAGGCCTGACCCGCGACCAGTACGCCTCCGTGCGTCGGCTCGTTGCGGAGGCCGATCACAGCGCCGGACTCTACCCCACGCACGGCTTCGGTTCCTTCTGCTCGTCCGGGCCGGCCACCGGCGCCGATTCGTCCACGATCGGCGAGCAGCTTACGGCCAACCATGCCCTGACCGACCCGGACGAGGAGCACTTCGTCCGCGAACTCATCAACAACCTCACGGCCTACCCGTCGTACTACGCCCACATGGGCCCGATCAACGCCAAGGGTCCCGGCCCGGCGGATCTGTCCGTGCCCGAGTCCCTGGACGCGGCTGAACTGACGCGCCGCCTCGACGACGGCGAATGGGTCGTGGACCTGCGCAACCGGGTGGCGTTCTCCAGCAGCCACCTGCAGGGCAGCATCAGCTTCGAGTACGGCGACGGCTCCAGCTTCACGACTTTCCTTGGCTGGGTCATGCCCTGGGACCGGCAGCTGACCCTGATCGGCTCGCAGGAGGATGTCGAAGACGCCATCCGGGACCTCTCCCGGATCGGCATCGATTCCCCCGACGCCGCCGTCGGGACCGACCCGCATACGGTCGCCCCGGGTGCCGCCGTCGCGTCCTACCCGCGGGTGGACTGGGAGGGGTTGCTGGCCGGCCGGACCGAGGGTGAGACGGTCCTGGATGTGCGCCGGACTGACGAGTTCGCCGACTCCCATGTCGACGGAGCCGTGAACATTCCGCTGCACGAGCTGCTGAACCGCATGGACGAGGTGCCTGCCGGCAGGCTGTGGGTTCATTGCGGCTCCGGCTACCGCGCGAGCGCGGCCTCCAGCTTGTTGCAGCGCGCGGGCAAGGACGTGGTCCACATCGACGCCAAGTTCGGCGACGCCGCCGCGGCCGGTGTGCCGATGGCCGGGACATCCGACGAACCGTAGGCCCACCGCCGCTGCCGCGACCACCCGCTCCGTCCACCCAAGCAACCGAAAGAGACAATGACCCGTACAGCTGCTGCCCCCCGCACCATCGACGCCGCCACGGCGCTGCAGAACCTGGACGGCCGGGCATGATCATCTCCGCGGCAGGTTTCGGTCTGGTCGTCGGCGCGTTGCTGGGCCTGGTCGGCGGCGGCGGGTCCATCCTGGCCGTCCCCGCCCTGGTCTACGGTGTCGGGGTGCCGCTGGCCGCTGCGATTCCGACGTCGCTGGTCGTCGTCGGTGCCTCGTCCGCCGTCGCGGTCCTGCCCCGGCTCCGGTCCGGGGTGAACTGGCGCCTGGCGCTCATTATCGGTGCCGCCGGAATCCTGACGGCCTACTTGGGGGCCATGGTCAACCGGCTGCTGGACCAGAAGATCCTGCTGCTGGCCTTCGCCGCCATTATGGTCTTCGCCGGCATCCGGATGCTGATGCCGTCCAAGTCCGACGGCGGCTCCTGCGCGCTCCCGGACGGTGGGATCAACTGGCGCCGCTGCCTGCCCAAGGCCATCGCCACCGGCGCCGTCGTCGGGTTCCTGACCGGCCTGCTCGGGGTCGGCGGCGGCTTCCTGATCGTGCCGGCGCTGACCCTTGTGCTGGGACTTCCGATGGCGGCGACGGTGGGGACGTCCCTCGTGATCATCGTCATCAACTCGATCGCCGGGTTCGCCGCCCACCTGGGAAATCTGCAGATCGACTGGGGGGTGACCGCGGCATTCGCGCTGGCCGCCATGGCCGCCTCCGTGATCGCCGGACGTTTTGGCCGCGGGATCCCGGACCGCATCCTCGAGCGCAGCTTCGCGATCCTGGTCCTCGTGATCGCGGTGTTCGTCGCAGTGCAGGCGCTCCTGTCCTGACCGGGTCAGGGCCGGCGCGGCTCCGGGTCCGTACCGCATCCGCCCGGTGCCGGAGGCAGTGATTCTGTTTGAACGGTTCCTCTCACAGCGATTCCCGACAATAGTGGTCCTATGAGCCCACCTACCGAAGGACGGCCGGCCGCTCCCGCTGCCGGGTCGCGTGCCCAGGCCTCCCGGACGGTGCACTGGCACGCGATGGAGGCCGGTGAGGCGGTGGCCGAGCTGGCGTCGGGGGCGGAGGGCCTTGGCGCCGCCGAAGCGCGGCGCCGCCTGGAGACCGCCGGACCCAACGAATTGAGCTTCGCCACGGTGACACCCTGGTGGCGGGTCCTGTTGCGCCAGTTCTTCAGTCCCCTGATCGGGATCCTGCTGGTCGCAGCGGTCGTCACGCTGATCCAGCAGGAGTGGGTGGACGCCGGCGCCATCGGCCTGATCCTGGCCCTCAACGCGGGGCTGGGCTTCGCCCAGGAGCGCAAGGCCGAGGCCGACGTCCGGGCACTGCAGTCGCTGGCGACGCCGACGTGCCGGGTGCTGCGCGACGGGACCGAAGTGGTGGTTCCGGGCCGCGACGTGGTCCCCGGGGACATCGTGCTGCTGGAGAGCGGCGAACGCGTGCCGGCCGATCTGCGCCTGATCGAGACCAACGCCCTGCAGCTGGATGAATCCATGCTCACCGGGGAACCCTTCGCCGCGACGAAGCACACCGGCGCCCTGCCGGTGAGCACCCCGGACGCGGACAAAGCCAACATTGCCTTCAGCGGGACGTTCGTCGGCAGCGGGCGGGGCAGCGGCGTCGTGATCGCGACCGGCGCCGACACCGCCCTGGGCGAGATCAACGCCCTGGTCCAGGGCCCGCAAGGCAAGACCCCGCTGCAACTGCTGACCCACAGCCTTGAACGGAAAATCGGCCTCGTGGTCCTCGCAGCGCTCGTTTTCGTCTTCATTGCCGGGCTGGTCCTGGGCAACGACGTATCCTCAATGTTCCGCACGGCCGTTGGCCTGGCGGTCGCCACCATCCCCGAATCCCTGCCCATCGTCCTGACAGTGGCCCTGAGCCTTGGCGTCTCCCGGATGGCCAAGCGCAACGCCATCATCCGGACCCTGCCGGCGGTGGAGACCCTCGGATCCACGACGGTCATCGGCTCCGACAAAACCGGGACCCTGACCGAGAACCGGCTGACCGTGGAACGGATCTGGACTACCGGCGGGCTGCTGGACCTCGCCCGGGAATCCGCCGCCGACCACGAGACCGGCGGCACGGACGCAACCGGCGTCCCGGGTGATCCGCCGCTGGCCGTGGCCGTCCTGCGGGCCGGCGCGCTGACCAACGAGGCGACCCTTTCGGCAGAGGAAGAAGACCTGGAATATTCCGGCGATGCCGTCGACGCCGCCATGGCCAAGGTGGCCGTGGCCCGGGGCGCGATCAGCGAACCGGTACGCAGCGCCGAGCCCCTGGCCCACCAGCCGTACGAGCCCCACCTGCGCTACTCCCAGACGGTCCACCAGGACGCGACCGGGCGGCGCACCCTTTACGTCAAGGGATCCCCGGAAGCGCTGGTGGCGGCCTCGGCCACGATGGCCTGGCCGCAAGGGCCCGGGCCGCTGGACGAAGCACTGATCCAGGCGGCCAATGAGGCGATGGGCCGGGACGGCCTGCGGGTCATTGCCACCGGCTCCCGCGACCTGGACGACGACGAGGAGCTCAGCGTCCCGCTGCCCCCGCCATCGGGACTGACGTTCCTGGGCATGGAGGGCATGACCGACCCGCCGCGGGAAGGGGTCGCCGAGGCGGTCGCCGCGTGCCGGCGGGCCGGGATCAAGGTCATGATGATCACCGGCGACCATCCCGTGACGGCCATGGCCATCGCCGGCAGGCTGGGCCTG
>JBFGBS010000017.1:0-13459 GCA_041567475.1 Arthrobacter sp. | reverse complement strand
CAGCGAACTGCGCCGCCGTGATCAAAGCCACCGCAGACCCGGGTTCGATCGCCAAGATGACGCTTGGCCTCCCGCCGGGGAACACCGAAGCCTTCGTGGACGGCTGGTTCAATATCGCCGGCGAGGGGCTGGCCGGGAGCAACGTTCCCTACTTCCGGTTCTTCTCCGGCGGGGTCCGGGTCCTGGATGTCTTCCGCCAGAACGTCACCCGCGAACTCGTGCTCCGGACCGCCACTCCGCAAGGCCATGCCTACACCACGCTGGCCTCGAATGTTCCTATCAATAGCTGGCACCGGCTGGTGATGCACGTCGTCCCAGACGGCCCGGTGACAGCTGTCCAGGTGTGGTGGGACGGGCGGTCCGTCTTTGCGGGCAGCGTGGAGAGTGTCCGGTCAGCACCCGCGGACATGGTGCAGCTCGGATCCGAGCACGATCAGCAGATGGGCGCCATCTACATTGACGACGTCATCGTCAACACGAGCATGGGGACGCCGACGCCGGTCCCCGGCCCGCTGCCGATTCCCCGGCCCGATCCCGTCAAGCGGTTCGACGACGTCGCAGGAGACTGGCAGACAGGCCTGCTGGCTGTCGATGTCCGGGCTCCGGCCTCCCGCTGGCGACCGGGCGAACTGCAGTAGCGCCGGCCGCCGGGACCGCGGCGGCCGGCGCCGGATCACGGTTGGATTGCGGCGCGCGCGGCACGGGAACTAACCCTCCCGTCCGGGCGTGGGAATTGGTAGCGTTATTATGACGTTTACTTGATATCCGGATCATCATCAACCCCCTTATTTGGAGGACACCCGCAATGGCACTTGGCGGAAACCCGATCTTCAACGGAAAGAACTTCCGTGGAGCCACCCAGGCACCGTCTGCTCCCTACGGCCAGAACCCCTACGGGCAGGCCGGCTACGGCCAGAACGCCTACGGGCAGGCTCCCGGACGCGCGCCCGGCCAGGTTATGGACGGCCAGGCCGGCTGGGCAGCAGGACAAAAGGGTATGTCCCAGGATGAACTGCAGGACCTGTACAACCGTCCCGCCGCCGGCCCCGCCGATACCGGCCGGATGACGTACGACGACGTCATCGTCAAGACGGCTGCGTGCCTTGGCGTGCTGATGGCCGGCGCCGCCGTGACCTTGGTGGTCGCGCAGGGCCTGGCCATGATGCTGATGATCGTCGGCGTGCTGGGCGGATTCGTCCTGGCCCTCGTCAACACCTTCAAGAAGCAGCCCTCGCCGGCGCTGATCCTGGCCTACGCCGGACTCGAAGGACTCTTCCTGGGCGGACTGACGCGGGTCCTTGACGGCATGTACCCGGGCGTTGGCCTGCAGGCCGTCATCGGTACCTTGTCTGTCTTTGCCGTCACGCTGGTGCTGTTCAAGAGCGGCAAGGTCCGGGCAACCCCCAAGGCCATGCGCTTCTTTATGATCGCGATCATCGGCTACGCGGTCTTCGCCCTGGTCAACATGGCGATGATGTGGACCGGCGCCGTGGATTCCCCCTTCGGCCTGCGCACGAGCGTGGAGATCTTCGGCATCCCGCTGGGCGTCTTCATCGGCCTGCTGGCGATCGGCCTGGCCGCCTTCTCCCTCATCATGGACTTCACGAGCATCGAGGCCGGCGTCCGCAACGGCGCCCCGGAGCGGTTCTCCTGGACGGCCGCGTTCGGTCTGACCGTGACCCTGGTCTGGCTCTACGTGGAGATCATCCGCCTCCTGTCCATTCTCCGCGGCGACGAATAACACATCTCCCGGTAAGAACCGGAGGGCCCCGTCACACGGCGGGGCCCTCCGTGCGTTCACGGCCGAATCCGGCGGCTCCCGGTCATCCGCGGGCGTTCAGCTGAGCCGCTCCAAAACGACGGCCATGCCCTGACCGCCGCCCACGCAGAGGGTGGCCAGCCCCAATTCCGCATCCCGTTCCCGCAGCCCGTTCACGAGGGTGGCGGCCAGCCGGGCACCGGTCATCCCGAACGGGTGGCCGAGGGCGATGGCCCCGCCGTGGACGTTGAGCCGGCCGGGATCGATGCCAAGCTCCCGGGCGCAGGCAAGGACCTGGACCGCGAAGGCCTCGTTGAGCTCCACGAGGTCGATGTCGCCGATGGCCAGCCCGGCCCGCCGGAGTGCACGCCGCGTCGCTTCGACGGGGCCCATGCCCATCAGTTCCGGCGACAGCGCGCTGACAGCCGTGGAGACAATCCGTGCCAGCGGCGTGAGCCCCAGCTCACGGGCCCGGGCATCGCTCATCACCACGAGGGCGGCCGCCCCGTCGTTGAGCGGGCACGCGTTTCCCGCCGTGACGGTCCCGCCCTCGCGGAAGACCGGCGCCAGGGCACCGACGGCCTCCAGCGTGACTCCGGGCCGCGGCGAATCGTCCCGTTCAACTACCGTGCCGTCCCGCCGCGTGTACGGGGTGATCTCGCGCGCATAGAAACCGGATGCGAGGGCAGCCTCCGCGCGGTTCTGGCTCAGCACACCCCACGCGTCCTGCTCGGCCCGGCTGATGCCGTACGTGGTGGCGACGTTCTCCGCCGTCTGGCCCATGGCGATGTAGATGTCCGGCATCCGCCCGCCCAGCCGCGGATCGGTCCACGGCATATTCGAGGCCGCGCGGATCCTGGTCCGTTCCCCGGCGGCAGCAAAACGCGGATTATGGGTACTCGCGTCCGTCTCCCCGGCGCCGGCCCAGTCCCGGTAGCGGGACACGGCCTCGACGCCGGCCGCTACGAAGGCGTGGCCCTCGCCGGCCTTGATGGCGTGGAAAGCCATCCGGAGGGTCTGCAGGCTGGAGGCACAGAAACGGTTGATGGTCGCGGCGGGCACGTGATCGAGGCCGGCGAGGATGGTGACAACCCGGGCCATGTTCGAGCCGGCCTCACCGCTCGGCTCGGCGCAGCCAAGGTAGAGGTCGTCGAGGCCCCCGCCGGTGGTGTCCCCGGCGTCGAAGGCCGGGATCCGGGCCAGCGCCGCCGTGACGATCGCCGCCGCGAGATCGTCCGGCCGCTCATCTTTCAGCGAGCCCTTGAAGGCACGCCCGATCGGGGTTCTGGCGGTGGCGACGATGACGGCTTCCGGCATAGGGACAGCCTACGCTCCGGCTATGCCAGCCGCATGGCCCCCGCCGCGGGGCGGACGCTGAAGATATCCGGCGCCGCATGGCCGGCGTTGGCAAACGCCGCGGCCACGGCGTCGCGGACCCGGGCCTCGGAGCCAAGCGGGACCAGCGCGATGGCGGCACCGCCGAAACCGCCGCCGGTCATCCGGGCGCCAAGGGCGCCGGCGGCGCGGGCGGTGTCGACGGCGAGGTCCAGCTCGGCGCAGGAGATCTCGAAATCGTCCCGCATCGAGGCGTGGGAGGCATCGAGCAAGGGCCCGATCGCGCCCGGGCCGGCGCTTTCGAGTAATTCCACGGTGCGCAGCACACGGTCATTCTCCGTGACCACGTGCCGCACCCGGCGGAAGGTCTCCGGGTCCAGCAGCCCGCCGGCCTCGGCAAGATCGTCCAGCCCGACGTCGCGCAGGGCCGCCACGCCGAGCACGTCGGCGCCGAGCTCGCAGGATTGCCGCCGCGACGCGTAGCCGCCGCCGGCGTGGGAATGCGAGACCTTGGTATCGATGACCAGCAGGACCAGGCCGGCGGCACGTGCGTCGAAGGGGACGAGCCGGACGCTCTGGTTCCGGCAATCGAGGAACACGGCATGCCCGTCGACGGCCCGCAGGGAGGCGGACTGGTCCATGATGCCGGTGGGGGCGCCGACGAATCCGTTCTCGGCCTGCTGGGTGGCCAAAACCATGTCCCGCGCCTCGAGCCCGGCACCGGTCAGATCGTTCAGCGCCGAGATCACCGCGCATTCAATGGCATGCGAGGAAGACAGGCCCGCACCCCGGGGAACGTCCGAGTCGACGAGCAGGTCAAAGCCCGGGACCGCCAGGCCGCGCTGTTGCAGGGCCCAGACGACACCGAGCGGATACTTGGTCCAGCCCTTCGCCGCCTTGCGGTGCAGGGAGGCGGTGTCCGCCGTCGTGATTCCCTGGTTTCCAAACGTGGAGAGCATCCGCACGGTTGAGTCCGGCCGGACACGGACCGCCACCCGGGCGGCCTTGTCGATCGCGAAGGGGAGCACGAACCCGTCGTTGTAGTCCGTGTGTTCCCCGATCAGGTTGACCCGGCCCGGTGCCTGCCAGATGCCGTCCGGCGCCGCCCCGAAGGCGGCCCGGAACCTGGCCTCGAGCCCCGCCGTGTCCCAGGAGACTGTCATGCCGCTGCGCCTTTCGCCGGTGGCCGTAGAACGGGCCGGTTGCCGGCATCGGCGCCGGGTCCGGGTCCGGATCGTTGAGTCCCCTCAACCTAGCACCAGTCCCGGGAGCCGGGACTCGCGGCGGGTCCGATGTACTGGCAGGCCGGTGCTCTGTACGGTGGACCCATGAACGTGAGCGAATCCACATCCGGCACGGCGGCTGCCGCTGCCGCCGCTACAGACGGCAACCCCGGGACGACAACGCGGCGCTACGCGTCCGGCCGGCAGTACGAACTGCGGCGCGGTGACGCGCTCGCCGTCGTCACCGAACTTGCCGCAGGACTGCGCTGGTACAGCCGCGGCGGCACCCAGCTGACCGAAAGCTACGCCGACACGCAGATCCCGCCCGGTGCCACCGGGGTCACGCTGGCACCCTGGGCCAACCGGGTTGAGGACGGTGTCTGGTACCTGCACGGCAAGAAACTCCAGCTCGATATCACCGAGGTCTCCCGCAACAACGCCAGCCATGGCCTGCTGCGGAACGCCGCGTATGAGCTCGTGGACGAAGACGAATTCTCCGTCACCCTGGAAGCTGCCATCTTCCCCCAGCACGGCTATCCGTTCCTGGTCCGGCACCGGGTCCGCTACGAGCTGGCCAAAGACCTCGGCCTCGTGGTCCGGCAAACCCTGATCAACGACTCGGACGAGGAAGCCCCGTTTGTCCTCGGCTCCCACCCCTACCTGCGCATCGGGGACGTGCCGAGCGAGGAACTCACGCTCACCGTCGACGCCGGCACCCGGCTGGTGACAGACCAACGGCTCATTCCGCGGAGCACGGAACCGGTCGCCGGCGAAGCCGACCTGCGCGCCGGCAGCCTGGTCGGGTCGCTGGATCTCGATTCGGCGTACACGGACCTCGCGTTCGAGGGCGGGAGGGCGCGCTCCACGCTGCGGGCACCGGACGGCCGCAGCGTCAGCCTATGGCAGGACGCGACGTGCGGTTACGTCCACGTGTTCGTCAGCTCACAATTCCCCGGCCGGACCAAAGCCGTGGCACTCGAGCCGATGACCGGACCGGCCAACGCGTTCAACACCGGTGACGGCCTGCGCTGGCTGGCGCCGGGCGGGCAGTTCTCGATCAGCTGGGGGATCAGCGCATCCCTCGACGGCGCCGGCGGCTGAACCGGGGTCCGGGCGCGGCGTCGTGCCCGGTTTCGTATCGGCGCACCGCTGCGCAATCATGAAGCTATGACCCCAGTTGACGAAGCCGTATCCCCGCACGACCCCGGTTCCGGTGCGCCCCGCGTCATTACCGGCCAGGACCTCGATCAGGACATTCCCTACGGGGTCCGGATCGCCGCGGGATGGGCCTGGCGGGTGGGGCTGCTCCTGGTGGTGGCAGGAGCCTTGGTCTGGCTGCTGGGCCGGATCAGCTTCCTGGTCATCCCGATCATGGTGGCCGCCCTGCTCGCCGGGCTGCTGAACCCCGTGGTGCGCTGGTTGGACCGCCTCCGGCTGCCCCACGGCCTCTCCGTCGCCGTGACCGTCCTGGGGTTCCTGGGCGGGATCGCGGGGGCCCTCGCCCTGGTCGGCCGGCAGCTCGCCGCGGGGTTCGGCGCGCTCTGGTCCGAGGCGCTCGTCGGGGTCCAGCAGGTCCAGGCCTGGCTGTCGGACGGCCCCCTGCACCTGACGGCCGATCAGATCGATAAGTACCTGGAGGAAGGCACGGCCGCGCTGCAAAACAACAGCAGCAGCATCCTCAGCGGCGCGCTGACCTTCGGGAGCACAGCCGGGCACTTCGCTGCCGGGCTGATCCTGGCCCTGTTCGTGCTGGTCTTCTTCCTGCTCGAAGGCGGCAGCATCTGGGCGTTCCTCGTCCGGCTCCTGCCCAGGAAGGCGCGGCTGGCCGTTGACGGCGCCGGCCGGCGGGGCTGGACCTCGATGGTCAGTTACACCCGGATCCAGATGTTCGTGGCCTTCGTGGACGCCGTCGGAATCGGCGTCGGCGCCGCCATCATCGGTGTCCCGCTAGCCCTGCCACTGGGTGTCCTCGTCTTCATCGGCTCATTCATCCCCATCGTCGGCGCCCTCGTGACCGGCGCCATCGCCGTCCTCCTGGCCCTCGTGGCGAACGGCCCGGTCAACGCGCTGATCATGCTCGCAATTGTGCTGGTGGTCCAGCAGCTCGAAAGCCACATCCTCCAGCCACTCGTGATGGGCCGGGCAGTGGCCCTGCATCCCGTGGCCGTCATCATGTCCGTCGCGGCCGGGTCCTACCTCGCAGGGATACCCGGCGCGCTGTTTTCGGTACCGCTCCTGGCCGTCGCAAACTCATCGATTCGCTACATAGCCGCCAGAACGTGGGAACATGATGTGGTGCTGGAAACAGCGGAACGGCAGAAAGCCGCTGCCCCCGATGACGCCGGCGCAGACAATTCCTTCAAAGACGTCCACCTGCCGGGGAGACCCGGCCGCGGCGACGCCGCACCAACAATCGGTGCCCCGGGCAGCAATGCCTGACGCGGCGCCGGAGCCTGAACCGAAGATGGAGAACAGTTTCGTGAATAGCCTTGAGAGCCTGCCCGTCACGCTGGACGATGTCCTGGAGGCGCAGAAGCTGCTCGACGGAGTTATTACGCGCACGCCCATCGAATCCTCGCGGGCACTTGGCAGCCTCTCCGGCGGCGACGTCTTCTTCAAATGCGAGAACCTGCAGCGGGCCGGCTCGTTCAAGGTCCGCGGCGCGTACGTGCGGATGGCGAAGCTCTCCGAGGCCGAGAAGCGCCGCGGCGTCGTCGCCGCCTCCGCCGGAAACCACGCCCAGGGCGTGGCGGTCGCGGCCAAGAGCCTGGGTATCACCGCCCGGATCTACATGCCCTTGGGCGTGGCGCTGCCCAAGCTCGCCGCCACCCGCAGCCACGGCGCCGAGGTGGTGCTGCACGGACACAACGTCGACGAGGCACTCGCCGAGGCCAAACGCTTCGCCGATGAAACCGGCGCCGTTTTTGTCCACCCGTTCGACGACGTGGACATCGTGGCCGGCCAGGGAACCGTCGGACTGGAAATCCTGGAACAGATCCCCGACGTCGACACCATCCTGATCGGCGTCGGCGGCGGCGGGCTGCTGGCCGGCGTCTCGGTCGCGGTCAAGGCCCGGGCCAAGGAGCTGGGCCGCGAGATCCGCGTCATCGGCGTGCAGGCCGAAAATGCCGCCGCCTATCCGCCGTCGCTGGCTGCCGACGCCCTCGTGCCGCTCAAGCGCGTGTCCACCATGGCGGACGGCATCGCCGTGGGCCGGCCGGGACAACTGCCCTTCAGCATCATCCGCGAACTCGTCGACGACGTCGTGACGGTCAGCGAGGATGCGCTGGCCCGGGCACTGATCTTCCTGCTCGAACGCGCCAAGATGGTGGTCGAGCCTGCCGGTGCGGTCGGCATCGCGGCGCTGATGGAGGGCAAGATCGAGAACCCGGGAACCGTTGCCGTGGTGCTCTCCGGCGGCAACATCGACCCGATGCTGATGCTCAAGGTGATCCAGCGCGGCCTCTCCGCCGCCGGCCGGTTCATGACGGTGCGCATGATGCTCGACGACCGGCCGGGCTCGCTCGCCACGATCGCCCGCATCATCGCCGAAAACGACGCCAACGTCACCGGGCTGGACCACACGAGGGTGGGCGGGTCAATCAGCATGGGCGATGTCTCCATCACCGTGAACCTGGAAACCAAGGGCCACGAGCATGGCGAACAGGTCCTCGCCGCGCTGCGGGCCGAGGGTTTCCAGCCGATCGTGGTGCACTAGGAGCGCGGGAATGAACATGGATGCCTACCGGCCGGGCCGGGGCGGCGCCGTCGACACTCCGGCCGGCCGCGCCCGCAAGGGCCTGCTCGTGGTGGGCTCGTTCGTGGCCCTGCTCTACGGGATTGAGCTCATCAACACCCTGTTCCTGCATTCCCTGAACGGAATCTTCGGCCTGCGCCCGCGGAGCCTCGACGGGCTCCTGGACATCCTGACGTTCCCGCTGCTGCACGCAAACCTGGCCCACCTGATCTCCAACACGCTGCCGCTGATGATCTTCGGCTTCCTGGTCTTCCTGTCCGGGCTGCGGGTGTTCGTGACCACCCTGGCGGCCAGCTGGCTCGGTTCCGGGATCGTGGTGTGGCTGCTCGGCGGCTTCCGGGTCACCGTCGGCGCGTCCGGCCTGGTCTTCGGGTTCTTCGCGTTCCTGCTGGTGCGCGGCTTCGTGAACCGGAGCTGGTGGCAGATCCTGCTGTCCGTGGTGCTGTTCATGGCGTACGGCAGCATCCTCTTCGGCGTGCTCCCCACGGTCGCCAGCTATGTGTCCTGGCAGGCGCACCTCGGCGGGGCGGCGGGCGGCGTGGCGGCGGCCCTGCTCCTCGGCCGCCGGCCGTCAGCGCTCCGCGCACAGCGCTAAGACACGGCAACGCCGGCCCTCCCGCTGCGGGGAGGGCCGGCGTCGGCAAGCTGCTGTGATCCGGTGTTAGGCCGCGTAGGGCTTGGCCGAGATGATCTCGACCGGGATGACCTTGCCGTTCGGCGCCGTGTAAGTCAGGGAGTCACCCTCCTTGTGGCCAACGATGGCTGCACCCAAGGGTGACTTCTCGCTGAATACGTCGAGGTCGGAATCGCCTGCGATCTCGCGGGACCCGAGCAGGAACGTCTCTTCGTCGCCGGCAATCTTGGCCACCACGAGCATGCCGGGCTCGACGATTCCGTCATCGGCGGGAGACTCGCCCACGTGGGCGTCCCGGAGCAAGGCGGTGAGCTGGCGGATGCGGGCTTCGATTTTGCCCTGCTCTTCCTTGGCCGCGTGGTAGCCGCCGTTCTCCTTGAGGTCGCCCTCCTGGCGGGCAGCTTCAATCTTCTGGACGATCTCCGCCCGGCCTGCGCCGGAGAGGTGGTCCAGCTCTGCCTTCAAACGGTCAAAGGCTTCCTGGGTGAGCCAAGCCGCCGTTGCGCTGTTAGTGGTAGACACGGACATCTCCTTCGGGTGGTGCTGCAAGAAAAGACCCCGCCACGGTGGCCACTTGTGAAACTCAGTAACCAGCTCAGCGGGGAAGGGTGTTAATTCAGTGTAGTCAATGCCATGGATATACCCAACAAGGGAGCGGCGTGGATCACACCGTGTTGGCCGCCTGCCAGCCGTAGCCGCCGGCGGCTGCCGGCCTTTGTGCTATCGCGGCTGGTCCGGAAGCCAGCAGCTGTCGACGACGGCGGAGACGGCCGCGGACTCCGTCCGGATCTGTGCCCGGTGGGCCGTCGTGCGCCCGCCGTCCTTGCCCGTCTCGACCGGATTGGGCCCGATCTCCAGAACCTTCCACCCCACGATGGCGAACTTGGAGTCCAGTGCCTTGACGGCGCATTTCGCGGCCACGGCAGGGTCCTTGGTCACCTCAAAGTCGATCTCGGCGAGGGTCGCGTCCGGGGTACTGTAACCGATGTCCTTGAACGTGACACTGGCGGTCGCGTTCGACGTCGAAACCCAGGCCATAAAGGCGACGCCCGCGGCCAGGGCGGCAATCAGGAGGGCGCGTTTGGTCCGGGCCGTCAGAGTCCGCTTTTGGCCGCCGTAACGATTGGCTAGGCTGGTAGTTGCCGGCGAGGCAGGCTGATCCCGGGAAGTCACCAGACCAGTTTAGTGTGGATCGGGCCGGGTAACATCCACCGGGCCGGCAGCACCACCGCAACCGTCCGCGGAACAGTAGAACAGCAGAAAGAGGAGCCGTCCCACGATGACAGCATCCACGAATCCGTCAGCGCCGCTACGACTGCTGGCGGTTCACGCGCATCCCGACGACGAGTCCAGCAAGGGCGCCGCCACCATGGCGATGTACGCCGCCGCTGGAATCGACGTCATGGTGGCCACGTGCACGGATGGTTCCCGCGGGGATATCCAGAACCCGGCCATGGAAGGCGTGCCGCACCCCGCGCGGGACATGGCCGGTGCCCGCCGACTGGAAATGGCCGCCGCGGCGAAGGCGCTCGGGATCCGCCAGCGCTGGCTGGGATTCGTGGATTCCGGCCTGCCGGAGGGCGATCCGCTCCCACCGCTGCCGGCCGGCTCGTTTGCCCTCCAGCCCCTGCAGCGCGCAGCCGCGCCGCTGGTCCGGCTGGTCCGGGACTTCAAGCCGCACGTGATCCTGAGCTACGACGAAAACGGCGGCTATCCGCACCCGGACCACATCATGGCGCACCGGGTAGCCGTGGAGGCCTTTGACGCCGCCGGCGACGCGGGCCGCTACCCGGGCACCGGCCCGGCCTGGGAGCCCAGCAAGCTCTACTATGACCGGGCCTTCAACCCGGACCGCTTCCGTGCCCTGCACCATGCGCTGGAGGAATCCGGCCTGGAGTCACCCTACGCCCAGCGGCTGGCAGCGTGGCTGGAAACCGACGCCGAGGGCCACACTCCGCCGGCGGCGACCCATCCGACCACCACCCAGATCGAGTGCGGCGACTTCTTCGAGGCCCGCGACAATGCCCTCCGGGCACACCGCACGCAGATCGACCCGGAGGGATTCTTCTTCGCCGTCTCGACCGCGATGCAGCGCAGGGTCTGGCCGTGGGAGGACTACTCCCTGATCCGGTCCCGGATTCCCACGGACCTGCCGGAAACGGATCTCTTCGCCGGGCTAAGATAGAAAAAACAGGGCTTTCTATCGGCCGTAGAAACCGAGACGGAGACCCTGGCAGCACCCCCGGCCGCGACCGGGACAACCACTCCAGTTCCCATAGAAGGTACCAACCGTGCATTCCTTGCTCATCGCCCTGGCAACTACCCCGGCGCCGACCCCCACGCCCTCGCTGCGTCCGGGATTGTCCGAGGACCAGGTCACGCCGGGCCTGCTCGGATTCCTGTTGACCGCCTTCATCGTGGTGCTGACCGCCATGCTGATCGTGGACATGGTCCGGCGCATCCGCCGGGTCCGCTACCGCGCCCAGGTCGAGGAGGAACGCGCGGCCGCCGCTGCTGACGGCTCCGGCCCGGCGTCCGCAGACACCCCCGGGGATCCCGCCGGGGACGGCACCCGACCGGAAGTCAACGGCGATGCAGGACCGGCAAACCGCTGACGGCGGTTCCGCGGACGCAGGCCCGGGAGCGTTCAACGCCCTGGCCGGGGAACCGTCCGCCTACCTGCGCCAGCACGCCGGCAACCCGGTGCACTGGCGCCCCTTCGGCGATGAAGCCTTCGCCTCCGCCGCGGCCCGCGACGTGCCCGTCTTTCTCTCGATCGGCTACGCCGCATGTCACTGGTGCCACGTTATGGCGCACGAATCCTTTGAAGACGTTACGACTGCGGAGTACCTGAACACCCACTTCGTCGCCGTCAAGGTGGACCGCGAAGAGCGCCCGGACGTCGATGCCGTCTACATGGCGGCGACACAGGCCCTGAGCGGCGAAGGCGGCTGGCCGATGTCCGTCTTCCTCCTGCCCGACGGGCGGGCCTTTCACGCCGGCACCTACTTCCCGCCGCGGCCGATGCCCGGCCGGCCCTCCTTTATGCAGGTCCTCGAGGCCGTTCAGGACGCCTGGCAGGAACGCCGCGGCGCCGTCGAACAAAACGCCGCCCGGCTCGCCGAAGGCCTGGCCGCCTCCCAGTCCGCCGCCGCCGTCCGGCTGGACACCGAACCGCAGCCGGTGGATGCCGCGCTCCTGGCCGACGCCGTCGGGGCCCTGGCCGGGGCGGAAGACCAGGCCTTCGGCGGATTCGGTGCCGCCCCCAAATTCCCGCCCTCCGCTGTCCTGGAGTTCCTCATCCGGCATGCCGCCGTAGCCTCGGACACCGCGGACGCGGCCCGGGACATGGCCGGCCGCACCCTCGCCGCGATGTCCCGCTCGGCACTGTTCGACCAGCTCGACGGCGGGTTCGCCCGCTACTCGGTCACCCGTGACTGGTCCGTGCCGCACTTTGAGAAGATGCTCTACGACAACGCCCAGCTGCTGCGCGTCTACATCCACTGGGTCCGCCTCGGCGGGACGCCGGAGTACCCGGCAGCGGAGGCCGCCGACGTCGCGGCACGCACTGCCGGCTGGCTGCTGGCCGCCCTGGGGGTGGAGGACGGGCCCGAAGGTGCCGATGCCGCGCTCGCCTCGTCCCTGGACGCCGACACCGTGGTGGACGGTGTCCATCTGGAGGGGGCCAGCTACCTCTGGACACCGGCCGAGCTGGCCGAGCTCCTCGGTCCGGCCGACGGCGCGGCCGTGTCGGAGCTGATGCTGGGCCACACCCGCGGGCCGGTCCCGGCCGGGGGAGCCCCGCTGCACCCCGGAAGGGCGCTCAGCGTCGCCGAAAGCGCCCTGTGGCAGCGGACGCGCCCGGTCCTGCTGGCGGCACGGAACCGCCGGCCGCAGCCGGCCCGTGATGACAAGGTCGTTGCCGGCTGGAACGGCCTGGCCGTCGCCGCCCTGGCGGACGCGGCGGCCGTCCTGGCGGAGCCGGGGCTGCTGGCCGCCGCCGAGCGGATCGCCGCCTATCTCGAGCGGGTGCACTGGCAACCGGGATCCGGCAGCGCGCCAGGGACCCTGGTGCGGGTCTCCCACGACGGCGCCGCCCGCGGGATCGGGGGTCTGCTGGAAGACTACGCGTTCTGCGCCGACGGCCTGTTCGCCCTCTACGCCGCGTCCGGCCACGCCCGCTGGTACCGGCTCGCGGAGGATATCGTGGCGGCCGCCTGCGAACGGTTCGCCGCCGCCGGCACGCTGACCGACACCGTGGGCGAGTCAGACCAGGTCGCCAACGCCCAGGGCCGGGGCCCGGCACTGGAACCGTTCGACAACGCCACGCCCAGCGGCGCCGCCGCGTTTGCCGGCTCGCTGCTGAGCTACGCGGCCCTGTCCGGATCCACCCGGCACCGCGAACTGGCCGGCAACATCTTCGCCGTCCTGCCGCCGCTTGCTGCCCGGGTACCGCGGGTGGCGGGCTGGCTGCTCGCAACGGCGCAGGCGGCGCTCGCCGGCCCGGTGGAAGCCGCCGTCGTCGGCCCCGACACCCCGGAGCGGGCGGCACTGCACCGGGAACTGCTGCTCTCGGCAAGCCCGGGCCTGGTCATCGCGGTCCAGGAGGATGCCACGGACGACGACGGCACCGCCGTGCCGCTGCTGCGGGGCCGGCAGCCGGGACCGGACGGCGCGCCCAGAGTCTTCCTCTGCCGCGGCATGGTCTGCGAGCTGCCCGTCGCATCCGCCGCCGGGGTGCGGACCCGCCT
>JBFGBS010000016.1:0-13462 GCA_041567475.1 Arthrobacter sp. | reverse complement strand
TTGGGGAAGTTCAAGGCCAGGACGGCGAAGATAATGCCGACGGCCGCCTGCAGGATGAGTTTGGCCTTGGCATCGAGGCCGAGGCTGCGTTGCTTGGAAATCTTGATGAAGTCGTCGAGGAACCCGACCAGGCCCATACCGACCATCAGGAAGAGCAACAGCATCGCCGAAACCGTCGGTCCCGGAGACCGGGGGTTCATCAGCCACATGATCAGGTGTGTGAGCCCGTAGCTCGCCAGCACCGAGAGGACCACCACGGTGCCGCCCATGGTGGGGGTGCCGCGTTTGGTGTGGTGCGACGTCGGTCCGTCGTCCCGGATGAATTGTCCGTAGCTCTTCCGGACCAATAGCCGGATGAAGAGTGGAGTGCCCACAAAGGCGAAGAGCAGTGCCATGCCGGCGCCCATCAGCAGTGCAATCACAGCGGCGCACTCCCTTCAGTGGCGGTTTCGGCGTTGGTTGGGGCGATGTGTGGGGGTAATGCTATCCGATCCCCCAGATGTCGCAGCCCGATGCCGTTGGATGACTTGAAGAGGACCAGATCGCCCGGCTGGAGTTCGGCCTGGAGGAACTCGTAGGCCTCGTCCACCGTCTCCGCGAAGGCGCATTCGTCGCCCCAGGACCCCTCCTGGACAGCGGAGACATACAGGGAGCGTGCCTCCCGGCCGACGACGAGCAGGCGGGAGATGTTCAGGCGCACCACCTGGGTGCCGACGGCCGTGTGCTCGCGGATGGAGTCCGGACCAAGCTCCAGCATGGCGCCCAGGACCGCCCAGGTGCGGCGTCCCTGTCCGAGGTCGGCCAATGTCCGCAGCGCCGCCCGCATGGACTCGGGATTCGCGTTGTAGGCATCGTTGATGATGGTGACGCCGTCAGCGCGCTCGGTACGTTCCATCCGCCACCGGCTGCCTGCGGCCTGGGCGTTCAGCGAGTCCGCGATCCGCGGGGCGGGGACACCGGCGGCGTGGGCTGCTGCTGCCGCCGCCAGGAGGTTCGCGACGTGGTGGGCGCCGATCAGGCCGCTGACGACGTGGTGGCCGGCTGTTTCGTCCGGAAGCAAAAGATCGAATTCGGGGTGCCCGCCGGCGTTTATGCCGACCTCCACGGCCCGGACTGCGGGCGCGTGGCTGTTCCGGCCCGGCTGCGAGGTGTAGCCGAGGATCCGGGCACTCGTCCGGGCAGCCATTGCCGCGACCCGGGCATCGTCCAGATTCAGCACGGCGGTGCCGCCGGCCTGGAGCCCCTCGACCATTTCGCCTTTGGCTATGGCGATGTTGTCGATCCCGCCGAACTCGCCGGCATGCGCCGATCCGACGCAGAGCACGACGCCGATATCCGGGCGGACCATGTCTGCGAGGTAGCGGATATGTCCGATCCCGGTAGCGCCCATCTCGATGACGAGGTAGCGGGTGTCGTAGTCAGCCTTGAAGACGGTGAGCGGCACGCCGATCTCGCCGTTGTAGGAGCCCTGCGGCGCAACCGTCGCGCCTTCGGCGTCCGGCCCGGCAGTCAGGATGCCGGCCAGCAGGTCCTTGGTTGTGGTCTTTCCGGCCGAGCCGGTGATTCCGATGACCGTCAGCGCCGCACCTTCGGCCTCGCGGCGGGCCCGGATCCGTCGGACGGCTTCTGCTGCGAGGGCTCCCATCGCAAGGACCGAGTCCTTGACGATGACGGCAGGGTAGTTCGATCCGGCGGGGCCGGCTACCTCGCGTTCCACGAGCGCGAGGACGGCGCCGCGGTCAAAGGCGGCGCCGACAAAGTCGTGGCCGTCGGCCGTCTCCCCCGGTTTTGCCACGTAGAGGGAACCCGCCGTCGCCTCGCGGGAGTCGGTCACCACGGAGCCGGGGGTGATCCCGGGTTCCGCCGCGAGCCTGCCATCGGTTATGTCGGCGATTTCCGCCGCTGTAAATGCAATCATCTCGGTTTAGGACTCTATCCGCTGGTCCGTAAGAACGGTGAATCCGCGTGCTGTCAAGGCATTCCGGAGCTCGACCCTGTCGTCCAAAGGCAGGTTGACACCCTTGACTTCCTGCCACACTTCGTGGCCGCGGCCGGCCACGAGGATGGTGTCCTGCGGGCCCGCCAGCTCCACGGCTTTTTGAATGGCTGTGTCCCGCGGGAAGACTTCCAGGACCGTGCAGTCCAGGCCTTCCGCGTCCTTGGCCTCGCGGGCACCTGCCAGGACGTCCTGGCGGATACCGGCGGCGTCCTCGTCATGCGGGTCATCGTCACTGATGATCACGACGTCGGCCAGCCTGGCCGCGATGGCTCCCATGGCCGGGCGCTTGCTCTGGTCCCGCTGGCCGGTGGCGCCGAATACCGTGATCACCCTGGAGCCGGGCTCCGTGGACCGGACGGCCTCAAGCGCCCGGGCCAGGGCATCCGGATTGTGGGCGAAGTCGACGACGGCGGCGGGTGCCGTGGAGATGAGCTGCATCCGGCCGGGAACGGCAACCGTGAAGGGATCTGAACTGTCGAGTGCGGCCTGCACGGCAGCGGCATCATGTCCGCCGGCGAGCACCATCACGGTGGCCAGCGCGGCGTTTGCGACGTTGAAGCTGCCAGGCAGTCCGGTGTGGACGCGCAGTTCGGTGCCGTCACGGTGCCGCAGCCGGAATTCGGTGCCGAGGCCCCGGGGGGTGGGAGCAACGACGCGCCAGTCCAAGTCGGGGCCCTCTGCGGAACTGGCTGCCGCAGTGAGGGTCGTGACCGGGATTGTTGTGGCCGCGGCGAGCTGCGCGCCCCAGCGGTCGTCCACCGTCACGACGGCGGCGCGGGCCCGCTCGGGAGTGAACAGCTCAGCCTTGGTGTGGAAATACTCCTCCATGGTCCCGTGCAGGTCCAGATGGTCCTGGGTGAGGTTGGTGAAGCCTGCTACGTCGAACACCACGCCGTCAACCCGGTGGAAGGACACGGCGTGCGAGGAAACTTCCATGGAGGCGGCGTCGAGCCCGCGTTCGCGCATGAGTCCCAGGAGCGCGTGCACATCCGTGGACTCAGGGGTTGTGAGGAGGCTCGGGATCGGCGCCCCGCCGGCCAGGATCTCAATGGTGCCGATCAGCCCGGTCCGCTGACCGAGTGCTTCGAGGAGGGAGTTGATGAAGTAGGTCGTGGTGGTCTTGCCGTTGGTTCCGGTGACTCCGAAGAGTGCCGGCCCGCCGGAGCGGCTTTGGTAGATGAGCGCGGCCACCCGGCCGACCACGCTGCGCGGTTCGTCGGCGATCAGGACCGGGACGGGCACGTCCGTCGCGAGGGCCAGCAGTCGTGCGCCGGCGTCGTCGGTCAGCACTGCCACGGCGCCCGCGTCAATGGCCTGGCTGACAAAGTCGGCGCCGTGCCGGACGGCGCCCGGCAGTGCGACGTACAGGTCCCCCGGCAGGACTGCCCGGGAATTGAGTGAGATCCCAGTAACCGTGGTTGAGCCTGCCGCACCCGGAATGACGACGCCGATCGCCTCGCCGATGGTATCGAGCCGGACGGCGGCTACCGTTGCGGGCCGGAAGCCGGAAGCCGACTCCTGGCCGGACGTCGCGGACGCGTCGGGGGCGTTGAGCTCAGACAAGGTGACTCTCCATTGTGGGACTAGCGGATCTCGCGCTGCGGGCGGGCATGCTCCGGGCCGCAGGGCACTGGGGTCTGGCGCTGGATCACGGCGCCGCTGGTCGGCGCCGTGGTACAAATGCTACTCGGCGAACTGCGGCAGCCTGGCCGGTTCGCCGGTGGAAGGCTGGACGTTGAACATCCGAAGCGTCTGGCCCATCACCGAACGGAATACCGGTCCGTTGGAAATGCCGTAGATGCTGCCCTTGGGCCGCTGCAGGACCACTTCAACAATAAACCGCGGATCGTCCATCGGTGCCATTCCCACCATTGAGGCGGTGAAGCCGCAGAAGCCCGGAGTGCCATCGTCGCAGGGTGACTGGGATGTTCCGGTCTTGGCTCCGACCCGGTAGCCGTCGACCGCGGCTTCCTTGATTTGGCCTTCGGTCACGGCGCTCTCCAGGATGTCACGGACCTGCTGGGCGGTTTCCGGGGAAACGATCCGCCGGGACTCCTTGGGCGCCACTTTTTCCTCGGTACCGTCCGGGCTGATGTAACTATCGATCAGCCTCGGCTGCAGCATCACGCCATCGTTGGCGATGCTTTGGTAGGCGCGGACAGTCTGCAGCGTGGACTGGGAGACACCCTGGCCGAAGAGCACGGTGTATTGCTGCCGGCCGTCCCACTGGTCTGCGGGCGCAAGAATACCGGCGGTCTCGGCCGGCAGGCCGACGTCGGGGGCCTCGCCGATCCCGAACTTACGCAGCCAGTCATAACGCTGGTCCTTGGTCAGCCGCTGGCCTACCATCACGGTTCCGGTGTTCATCGACGCGCCCAGGATGCCGGCGAGTGTCCGTTCCTCAGTGCCGTGCTCGAAGGCATCGCTGAATGTCTGGCCGTCGACGGTGTACGTCGTGGGGATGGTGAACGTGTCCAGCGGGCTCGACTTGCCTTCTTCGATCACGGCGGCTGCGGTGATCATTTTCTGGACCGAGCCAGGCTCATATGACGCGGTGACCGCGCGGACGCCGCGGTCTTTGGCGGCCACGTTGCCCGGATCGTTCGGATCCGGGGCGTTGGTGTCCGCCATCGCGACGATGTTTCCGTTCTTGGCGTCGAGGACCACGATGACGCCCCACTCGGCACTGAGTTTGTCCTTCTGGGTCTGGATTGCCTGCTGCGCGAAGTACTGCAGGTCCGAGTTGATCGTGAGTTTGATGTCCTTGCCGTCCACGGCGGGCGTCAACTGGTCGACCCCGACGGGGATCCGGAGCCCATCGGCCCCTATTTCGAAAAGCCGCTTGCCCGGGGTTCCCTTGAGCACCTCGTCCTGGGTCTGTTCAAGTCCGGCCTGCCCGGTGGTCCCGTCATGCAGGAAACCGACGATGCCGCCCGCGACGGCACCGTTGGGATAGACCCGCTTGCTGATGCCCACGGAGACGATGCCGGGGACCCGGAGTTTGGAGACGCGATCCTCGACGTCGGGCAGCAGGTCCTTCGCGACGATGTAGTAGCGCTGGGTTCCGGTCAGGGCATCCTCGAGGTCGGCCCGGTCCATGCCCAGCACGGTTGCCAGTTCCGAGATGCCCTGGTCGCGGGAGACCGTCACGAGCGTGTCCTTGCCCTCGACCTGCTCGATCCGCCGGAAGGATTCCGTCTTGGTATTGACGGTCTGGTCCACCACGATGTTGAAGCGGATGACGCTGCTGGCCAGGATCGTCCCGGTTGAATCGATGATGCTGCCGCGCTCGGCGGGCAATTCGATCGGGGTGAGCCGGTTGTTAAGGGCCGCTTCGGCCATGCCGCTGGTGTCGAGCCCCTGGACGAGGAAGAGTTTCCCGCCCACGACCAGCAGGAGGCTAAGCATCAGGACCAGGCCTACCCGCAACCGCCGTGTCGCGTCGGGCGCTTTCGGCGTCCGTGCCCTGCCGGTTTGTTGCGCCACTGTGAGTCCTTGCTGCTTGCCGTGCTGGTGGAAGGTGGACGATTACTGTCCGGGAGTCCTCTGCGCGGGGGCCGGGACGGAACCACCGTGGAGGTTCGCAGCCGGGGCCGCGGCCGCGCCGGCAGCCGCCGCGGTGGGCGCCGCAGCCTGCGGTGCGGGATCGGCGGGGGTCCGGCTGGCAAGCGGTTCCCGGGCCGAGGGCGGGGCGACAACCGTGAGCTGTCCTGCGACGGCCGGTGCCGCGATTACCGCTCCGGGGGCCTCGCCTTTGACTGCAGGCTTGGCCTTGCCGGTGACGCTCAGCGACGCGAGGTCGATCTGGCCCATGCCGACCGAGGCAACCATGCCCAGTTCGGCGGCTTTGGCCGCCAGGTTCTGCGGGGCGTCGAAGTTCTGCACCTGCTGAGTGAGGTCCTGGTTCTGCTTGGTCAGGGCTGTCTGCTGGCCGCGCAACTGCACCAACTGGTACTGGGCCGCGGAGACGGAGATATTGAGTACGAGCACCACCATGAGCGCCACCGCGAGGAGCCCGAAGCACAGCACCACAAAGGGTGCGCGGCGCTTGCGGGGAGCGGAGCGGACCAGCGAGAGCGGTGCGCGGGTCCGCTTCGCCGGAGCAATGCCGGGGTGGCCGGCCGGCAGGGCTCGGGCAGTGGCCCCCGTGGCTACGGGGTAGCTGTTGACAGCGGCAGTGCTCATGCGGCTCTCCTGGCCTTGATACGTTCTACGGCGCGGAGCCTGGCGGAGGCAGCGCGTGGGTTTTCGGCGATTTCCGCCGGGGTGGGCACCTCGGTGCCCTTTGTCAGGGTCTTCAGTTCGGCCTTATGCTCTTCAAGCTCCACCGGGAAGCCCAGCGGCGCGGAAGATTTTGAACCGGCCTGGAAGAAGCCCTTGACGATCTTGTCTTCGAGGGAGTGGTAGGACATGACGACGACGCGGCCGCCGGGGGCGATCGCCTCGATTGCTGCCGGGACGGCGCGCTCAAGGACGTCGAGTTCCTCGTTGACCTCGATCCGCAGCGCCTGGAAGGTGCGTTTGGCGGGGTGCCCGCCGGACTTGGCGGCGCCGGCCGGGACCACGGAGCGGATTTGTTCGACCAGTTCACCGGTGGTGACGAAGGGCTTCACGGCCCGCGCGGAGACTATCCGGTTTGCGATCCTGCCGGCGAACTTCTCTTCGCCCCATTTGCGGATGATCCGCACCAGATCGTCTTCGCTGTAGTTATTGACGACGTCGGCCGCTGTCTGGCCCCGGCTGGTGTCCATCCGCATGTCCAGCGGCGCATCAAAGGAATAGGCGAAGCCGCGCTCACGCTCGTCAAGCTGAAGCGACGAGACGCCGAGGTCCATCAGGATCCCATGGACCTCGGTGAAGCCAAGGTCCGCGAGGACCTCGGGGATTTCGTCGTACACGGCATGGACGAGGTCCGTGCGGGCCGCGAAAGGCTTAAGCCGCTCCCCCGCCAGCGCAAGGGCTTCCTCATCCCTGTCGATGCCGATGAGGTGAAGGTCCGGGAAGCGCTGGAGCAGGGCTTCCGAATGGCCACCCATACCGAGCGTGGCGTCAATGACAACCGGCATTTCCCCACGGCTTCTTGCAGCCTCGAAACCAGGTGCCAACAAATTGATGCACCGGTCCTTGAGGACCGGTACATGGCGTTCGGACGTAGGCTTCGCATGGTGAGGGTCTGTCATGCCTTCGTCCTTTCGTTATGCGGGTTGTGAAGTTGGTACTGGCTGGTGTGGCCGGTCCTTGACCCAGATCCCCATCCGCCCCAGTCCGGCGTCCGCCTGGCTCCGGGGAAGTGAGTCAGGAAAACGGCCGGCTGGGCGGCTGGAGATCTCGATCAAAGAACGTTGCAGACGGCGGGCTTCGGGGCCTTCAGAGAATTCCCGGAATGGCGTCGTCTGTTTCCGAGAAGGAATTTTCCTTTTCGGCCAGGTATTCATTCCAAGCCTGGGCGTCCCAGATCTCCGCGCGGGACCCGGCTCCGATAACGGCCAGTTCCCGGCCGAGGCCTGCATACTCCCGGAGCGCCGCCGGAATGGTCACGCGCCCCTGCTTGTCAGGTACCTCGTCCGAGGCTCCAGAGAGGAAGACACGGATATAGTCACGTGCCTGCTTGGAGGAAATTGGAGCCTCCCGCATCTGCTCGTGAATCCGGCCGAATTCCGCCTCACTGAAGACGTAGATGCAACGTTCCTGGCCCCTTGTGAGAACCAGGCCGCTGGCAAGCTCCTCACGGAACTTCGCGGGGAGGATAATTCGACCTTTTTCATCAAGACGCGGCGAGTGGGTGCCGAGAAACACGGCCCACCACCTGTCTTGTTGAGAAAGTCAACGTCCCCCTGCTGCCACTACCCTCTTACGCCCTCCACATTACTCCACATCCCTCCACAGTCAACGACACGCCCGGCGTATTTCGGTGGAATTCGTGTTCTTGGTCTCGATTCATGCCTGCCCTGGTGCGGATTAGCGCCGCCCTACCGCAGTGGAGGGAAAAGGCGCTCCGAACTCCGCCAGTCGCGTGGCTATTTCGTCGGCTCCGCATTAGCTGGGGTTAAACGACAAAAGATCCGCCGCGGCGGATCTTTTGTAGAGTTTCCGGCATGCCGGATGGAGCGAAGTGGAGGTCGCTGGCAGCGTCCGGAACCCGGCGGTTGTTGCTAGGTCAGGAGTCTCCGCGGTGGCGTTCGTCCCACCGTTCCTCCAGGTTGCTCATGAAGGAGCTTCTGGTCTTCCGTTGCTTTCCGGTAGCGTCCCCGCCCTGCCCGCCTCCGGTGACCGCGCTGCGCATGGTGGCGAAGTACACGCCGGCACCCATCACGACGAAGCCAAGGACCCCAACGAAAATGGTCTGAAGCCACACGCCGGTCAACAGGAGCAGGATACCCGCGAGAGTTCCGAGAACTCCGATCACCAAGTGACGGGTAGACCAGGAACGGCCCTGGTCAGACCCCATCGAGCTGGCGAACTTGGGATCGTCCTCATGCAGCTGCTTCTCAAGTTGCTCCAGCAACTTCTGTTCGTGCTCCGAGAGCGGCATCACGACCTCCTTAAATCGGCCGACGCCCTGACGTGACGTGGCCATTTGCCTAATCACCTAACGTCCGGGGTTTGCCGGCAGTTCCCCATTCCCCATCATTGGTCGTAAATGGGCTCCGCCGTCCCCGGACGCAGTATTTCAGCTGGCCAAGTCGTAGTCCGAACATCCGTCCTGTCGTTCTAAACCTACGTACTAATAAGGATAGTTTGTTGCGCCCTGTTCTGAAAGGCACCCCGCTAGCACGGCCGGCTGGAATTCATGGATCCCCGGGGTTAGGGCCGGAGCAGCACTGGACCGGGCGGAGCTGTTCAGCCGGAGTCGCGGCCGGGGTCCAGCAGGCGGGCCGGCAGGACGGACTTCGAGCCGAACTTGCGGCTGACCAGGTCCAGCGTCTGCTCAGCGGCCCGCCAGTTGTCGTCCCGTCGGTCCAGGCTGAGCTGGAGCGGGGCGTCGGCCGCTTCCGCCAGCTGTTCAGCCCTGATCCCGATGAGCCGAACGGTCATCGGCCGCTCGCCGACGGATTCGAGGAGCTGGAGGGCAACTGCGTAGAGCAGCTGTGCACTGTCGATCGGGGTGCCCACGGTCCGGCTGCGTGTAATGGTGGAGAAGTCGGCGAACCGAAGCTTGAGCGCGATGGTGCGCGCGTGCATGCCTGCGGAGCGCAGGCGCTCGGCCGTGCGGTGCGAGAGCCGGAGCAATTCGCGCCGGAGGAGGATGTCGTCGGAGGTATCCACCGCAAAGGTCTCCTCGGCGCCGATGCTCTTTTCGAGCCGGACCGGGGTAACGGGCCTGGGATCGATCCCCCATGCCAGCCTGTACACGTGCTCGCCCGTCGCGCCGAGCAACTTGCGCAGGGACGGGACCGGGGAGGCCGCGACATCGGCCACGGTCCGGATCCCTACCCGGGCCAACACCTCGACGGTCTTGGCCCCGATCCCCCACAGTGCGCTGACGGGGAGGCTGTGCAGGTAGGGCACGGTCTCGTCCGGTCCGATCAGCAGCAGCCCGTCGGGCTTGCAGCGGGTGGAAGCAATCTTGGCCACGAATTTGGAGGCCGCTATGCCGACGGATGCCGTGATGCCCAGCTCATGGTGGACCCGGCTGCGGATTAGTTCACCGATCTCCCGCGGCGGGCCGAGCCTGCGGATCGCTCCGCCGACGTCGAGGAACGCCTCGTCGACGCTGAGCGGTTCCACCAGATCCGTGATGGAGTTGAAGATCTCCATGATCTGGCCGGACACCTCGTAGTAGAGCTTGTGCCGTGGCTCGATAATGACGGCGGCGGGGCACATCCGGGTTGCCACCGCCATCGGCATGGCCGACTTAACCCCCATCGCCCGGGCCTCGTAAGACGCGGAGAGCACGACCGACCGGTCGGCCGGATACCCTACGATCACGGGCTTGCCGACCAGCCCGGGACGGCTTCGAAGCTCGACGGAGACGAAGAAGGCGTCCATGTCTACGTGCAGGATGCTGGTACGCCGAAGCTCACGCAATTGCGCGGCGCCGGGCCGCCAGCCCGGCTGCCCGTCCGCTGGTCCACCCTGCTGTTTCTCTCCGTCCGGCGCCACGGCAACAATCCTATGCCCCGGGACTGACTAAACTGGAGGCTGAATCCGGCATCAACACCAGGAGGAACGTCCCTGTGAAGGTTTTTGGAACGCGGCACCGCATTGCGGTGACCGCATCGGCGGCTGGCATCGTACTGGCGCTGTCCGCATGCACGCCTGCCAGCACAGGGGCCGCGGGTGAATCGCCGGCGGCTGCCCAGGCCACCGCGCAATCCACGACGACCGCACCACCAAGTCCTTCCGCCCAGCCGGGCACCTCCGCAACGGTCGGCGCCGTGGTGTCCGGGTTCCCGGAGGCCTTGCTGCCACTGATGCCAGGGGCCCGGGTGGTCTCCAGCAGCTTTGACAAGACCACCGTCCCGGCGACGGCTGCGCTCGTCGGCAGCATCGGCGTTCCCACGCCGGAGGTCCTGGCCTTCTATACCCAGACGCTTGAGGGACAAGGCTTCAAAGCGGTCCCCGGAGAGAGCGTGGGGGCCGTCCCGTCCAAGGATTTCCTGCGCGGCGAGAACGAAACGGTGAACATTTCCGTGGTGGAATCCGCCGGAACCGCCACCTTCACGATTGGCGCGAACGTCGCTGCCGAGTCCGTCAAGTGAGTCTCGCCGAGCAGTGGCGCGACGAACAGACGGCGTACGTCGCCGCCGTCGCAGGTAAGCTGACCGATTTCCTCTCCAGCCGGCAGTCCGTGATGTCGACCATTTCCACGGATATCGATCCGCTCATGGGATCCATCTCAAACCTGGTCACCGGCGGCAAACGGCTCCGGGCGCTCATGTGCTACTGGGGCTGGCGCGGCGCCGGCGGCGAAGCCGGGGCCGGCGAAGTGGTCACCGCGGGCTCCGCCCTGGAACTTTTCCAGGCTGCGGCCCTGATCCACGATGACATCATCGACCGCTCCGACACGCGCCGCGGCGGCCCAAGTGTCCACCGCCGGTTCATTGAACTGCACGAGGCGCAGGGTTGGGCCCTGGACAGCGAGCGGTTCGGCCACGCCGCGGCGATCCTGACCGGCGACCTCTGCCTGTCCTTCAGTGAGGAATCCTTCACGGAAATCGGCGACCGGGCCGCCTCCGGCAGCCGGGCCCGGATGATCTTCAACCTTATGCGCGCCGAGGTGATGGCAGGGCAGTACCTGGACATTCTCGAAGAGGTGGCCGGGCCGCGCCGCGACCGGGCGGGGGCCGTCAGCAGGGCACAGTCAATCATCCGTTTCAAGTCCGCCAAATACTCCACCGAGCATCCGCTGGCCCTCGGCGGAGCCCTCGCCGGCGCCTCGGATGAGCTGCTGCACGGTTATTCCGCATTCGCCTTGCCGCTCGGCGAGGCCTTCCAGTTGCGGGACGACGTCCTCGGGGTGTTCGGCGACCCCGTGACTACCGGAAAGCCTGCCGGCGACGATCTGCGCGAGGGCAAACGGACCGTCCTGGTGGCGTTCGCCCTGGACCAGGCGCTGCCGGAGGAATCAGCCTTCATCGACGCCAAGCTGGGCAGTCCACACCTCACCGACGCGGACGTGGCCGAAATCCGGCGCATCATAATCGCCTGCGGTGCGTTGCAGGCGACCGAACTACTCATTCAGGAGTTCGGCCAGGCGGCCTTCGAGGCCCTCGACGAATTGGCGCTGGAGGAGTTGCCCAAGACGGCTCTTCGCAGGCTGGCCGAGGCCACCGTCAGCCGGGCGTCCTGATCCAAAGAACAACAGGCCGGGCGCTGCTGCGCCCGGCCTGTTGTTTTGGCAGCACTCCTGGCTGCACAAGTTTTCCTGGTTGGACCGGTTTCCTTAGTTGCACCGGTTTCTCCGGTTGGACCGGTTGGACCGGTGCTACCAGGCCAGGGACTGCGCCCGGCGGCGGATCTCCGTCTTCCGGCCTTCGCGCAGGGCATCGATCGGCCGTCCCCGCAGCGACTCATCGGGGGTAAAGAGCCAATCAATCAGTTCTTCGTCCGAGTAGCCGGCATCGGAGAGGACGATGATGGTCCCCTTCAGGCTCTCCACGGCGTGGCCGTCCTGGATAAAGGCCGCCGGGACCGATCTGATTCGACGGTCGCCAACGCGCAGCGCCGCGAGGGCGCGCTCATCCAGGAGCGCATGCACCTTGGTTATCGACACGCCGAGAAGCTGAGCCACATCGGGCAGGGGCAGCCATTCGCCCACAAGGCTTTCTACATTACTCACGCATAAAGATTGCCATGCCGGGCCGTCCGTCGCCTAGTCGGCACGGCTGCCGAAATCCTCGTCGGGCGCGCTCCGGGCTCCGCGTTGGCCACAACGGCCGGAAAATTGTAACGCGACGCGGTAAAACAGTCCTTGTACTAAACCGGATTTCGTGAGAGATTCACCTAGACCAAACTGCAACAACACTAACTATTGTCACACTGGTCCCATTAGTCACACACGCCCGAATTTGCAGCGTTGCCGCTGAGAAGAGGATCTTTTATGACGTCCCGTTCGCCTAAGCCCCGCACCCGGGCAAGCCTGCCGATGCTCGCAGCGACCACGGCGGCTCTTCCTGCTGTTGTCCTTTCCTCCTTGGGCATGGCGGCGCCTGCCGCCGCCGAGTCACGCAGCCGGGCAGTGCCGGGATCGCTGGAAGCAGCAGTCCGGGCCCAGACCCAGACCGCACCGTCGGCGTCGCTGGCTTCCGCCGTCGTCCCTGCCGGTTCCGTCTCCGCGTCGATCCCCGCCGCTTTCCGGGCCGCGCAACAGCCGGTTCCCGCGGTTTACACCATTGCCCGCGGTGACACCATCAGCGCGGTCGCCGCGCGGTATGGCCTGGACACCTACGCCGTCCTGAAGCTCAACAAGCTCACGGCAAGCACCATTATTTTCCCCGGCCAGCAGATCAAACTCTCGGACTCGGCCACGGCGCCGGCCGCTCCGGCCCCCGCAGCCAAGCCCACCGCTAACGCCACACCCACGGCCACCGCCGCCAAGATCCATACCGTGAAACCGGGCGACACGCTGAGCGCGATCGCGGCACAGCACGGGGTCAAGCTTGCCGAAGTCTTCGCCTGGAACGGACTCGGTATGAGCTCCATCATCTACCCGGGCCAAAAGGTCAAGGTCGGCAGCTCCGCGGACGCGCCGACAGCCCCTGCCGCGGTGCAGCAGCCGGCGGCCAAGGCACCGGCAACTACCCCGGCGGCACCTGCCCCAGCGGGGTCGGGCTCCTACACCATCAAATCCGGCGACACCCTCTCCGGGATCGCAGCCAAAAACGGAGTAAAGCTCTCGGACGTCCTCGCGGCCAACCGCCTGACCATGAGCACCATCATCTACCCGGGTCAGAAGCTCGTCATTCCCGGCGGTACGATCACCCCGGCTTCCAGCACGCCCACCCCGGTGGAGACGCCCCT